>CANRGW010000071.1 GCA_947630205.1 uncultured Bacilli bacterium | reverse complement strand
AGACTACCTGCTCCAAGTTTAAAACTATCTTTAAAGGGTAACTTTGATTTAATAATTTGATATGGGGAATTAATACCTTTTGCTTTTTCTTCTATTTTTTTATCAGCAAGAATTTCTCCATCTTTTATTTCAATAATTCTATCAGCATAAAGGTTTGCGGCTTCTTTATCATGAGAAATAACAACAACTAATTTTTCTTTACTTATTTCTTTAAGTAAATCCATAACTTGTTTTCCCGTTGTACTATCTAGATTTCCCGTTGGTTCGTCGGCTAAAATAATTTTGGGATTTTTAATTAAAGCACGGGCTATTGCAACTCGTTGTTTTTCTCCTCCTGATAATTCATTAACTTTTCTTCTTTTTAATTCTGTTAAACCTAATTTATCTAATAAATTATTAATTTCTTCTTCATTTTGCTCTTTTTGTTGTAATTGCAAAGCCAAAACAATATTTTCATAAACATCATAATCATCTAAAATATTAAATTCTTGAAATACAAATCCAACATAAGTATTTCGATAAGAGTCCAAATCAGCCTGTGTAAAATCTTTACTACTTTTACCAAGAATTTCCATATCCCCAGTATCATATTTATCAAGACCACCTAAAATATTTAATAAAGTTGACTTACCACTTCCACTTTTTCCTAAAACAAAAGTCATACCTGTATCATCTAATTCTAAATTAATATTAACTAAAGCTTTCGTATCTTTACCTTTTTTTGATATATAAGTTTTAGAGATATTTTCTAATTTAATCATAAATTCCTCCTATTTCATTTTTTTATTATAACAAATTAAATTATAAATTCCAAATAAATATTATTCTTTTTCTTCTTCTAAATTTCCTAAAAAAAAATAATTACTTTTAAAGTAACTATTTTTGAATATTTTCAATATAATCACAGATTATTTGAGCCGTTTTATCTTTACCAATACTTGAGTCAATACATAAATCATAGTTTTCTAAATTTTGCCATTTTCTACCCGATATCATTTCATAATAACTAGAACGATTTTTATCTGATTTTTCAATATTTTTTAAAGCCTTCTCTTTAGTATCATGATACATTTCTTTTATTTTTTGAATACGGTAGTCAAGTGGTGCATAAATAAAGATACGAACAAGATTTTTATTATCTCTTAAAACATAATCTGAGGCTCTTCCAACTAATACACAAGAACCTTTAGAAGCAATCATTTTTATTACCTTTTCTTGGGCTTCAATCGCATATTTTACAGGCGAACTTGTTAAATACAAATCATGTAAAACATCTTTGCTTTTATTAATATCACTTACAAATTCTCTATCCAAGCCACTTTCTTTAGCAGCCAAAGCTGTCATTTCTTTATAGTAATAGGGAATATTCAACTTCTTTGCAACTATTTCTCCAATTGCTTTTCCTTGACTACCATGAGTTCTAGAAATAGTAATAATTATACCTTGTTTAGAATTTTTTAAATAAACATTTTCCATTTTCATATCTTCTTTTTCTGTAAGATTTTTAAAGAAATGAAGAACTAAAATGATTGTTATAATAATACCTAAAAAATCGGCAATAGGAGATGCAATCAATACTCCTTTAATACCAAAATATTTTGGAAGAATAATAACAAGTGGTACAAAGAAAACAATATCTCTTACTAAAGATACAATTGCAGATTTTAAAGGTTCTCCTACGGCTTGAAAGAAAATAGAACTCATTTTAATTAAACAAGTAAAGGTAACAAGCATTAAAAATAAACGGAAAGTTAAGACAGCAAATTCCATATATATTTCTTCGTTAGAACCAAAGATACTAATAATAATTCGAGGCGATAATTCAAAAATTAAGGTTGAAATTAAACCTACTAGAAGAGATGCTATAACAACTTTTTTAAAAGTTTCTTTAACTCTTGCAATATTTTTAGCACCATAGTTATAACCTAAAATTGGTTGAGCACCTAAAATAATACCAACAATAATATTAATAACAATTGAAAATACTTTCATCGTTATTCCTATAACAGCAATCGGAATATCAGAACCATATTTACTAAGAGCCCCATATTTAGCAAGCATTATATTACAAACTAAGGAAATAACAACAATACTCATCTGTGTTATAAAAGTAGAAATTCCTAATTTGATTACGTTTTTAAAAACATGAATATTAATTATAAAACTATCCTTATGCAATTTAAAAGTTTTCGTTTTCGTATAATAAATTATTGATACAATTAAAGTAGCAATCTCTCCAATAACAGTTGCATAAGCCGCTCCCTTTATTCCTAAATGAAATAAGAAAATAAAGATAGGGTCTAAAATAATATTAATAATTGCTCCTATAGCCGTTGCTGCCATTGAAAAACTCGGAGAACCATCGGCTCTTATTACAGCATTCATACTATTTCCTAACATATAAATAGGAATTGCTAATAAAATAATTACATAATAGTCTCTAGCCAAATTAATACTTTTAGAACTAGCTCCAAATAAATATAATAATTGGTCTTTAAAAATTAAACCTAAAATAAGAAAGAAAATACTAATAAGAAAAGTTACTAATATACTGTTTCCAATAGCCTTAGGAGCATTTTTCGTATCACCTCTTCCTTGACAAAGCGATAAATAAGCCGCTGCTCCATCACCAAAACACCAAGCAAAGGCAACAGCAATAATTGTTATAGGATAAACAACTCCCGTCGCGGCATTACCTAAATAACCTAAACTACTATTACCAATAAATATTTGGTCAACTATATTATATAAAGAACTAATAAGTAATGATAAAATACATGGTATTGAAAATTTTAAAAGCAACTTAGATATTTTTTCTTCACCTAAAAATTTGTTATTTTTTTGATTTTCCATTTTTTCACCCTTTCTAAAATAAATTTCTAACCCTTTTTTAAGCAAAAAAATAACGTAAAAACAAGGTCTTGTTTTTACGCACTATGCTGGATCAGACTTATTAAGTATAAAACTTTTTTATTTTTTTTGCAAATGTTTTTTTTCTTTTTTTAGTATTTTTTTAATTTTTTTCATTATTATTTTAGTATTTTTAGTTATTTTTTAGGTACTTTCTTTAGTTATTTTTTCAAATCCCATCCATCATGAAAAGCATTACCAACTCTTTCTGTTACCTTATAATAACCATGCGTATAAGGGTCAAAAGCAATAGCCCCTAATTTTTCAATAAGAACCTTATCGCCATCTAACAAATTCTCATCAACTGATACATTAAGAACTTTACCAATTACCCCATAACTATATTCATCATCTTGACATTTTATAAATTCACATTCCAAACAAATAGGAAATTCATTAACAATAGGAGCATCAATAAGTTCTGATTTAGAAGATGTTAAACCACTTTTTAAAAACTTATCTAATTTATCATTTCCTGATACTAAACCAAAATAATCAGCCTCTTTAACATGTTTATAATCTGCAATACTTACAGTAAAAGCACCTCTTTTTTTAATATTTTTAAAAGTTTTATGTCCCTCTGATAAATTTAATAAGACCATATCTCTTTCTAACATTGTTCCCCATGCTGCATTCATAACATCAACACTTAAATCATCATTATAAGTTGCAATCATTAAAACAGGCATTGGAAAAATACCCTCAGTTACTTTAATACTTTTTTTCATAAAATCATCCACCTTTCATTTTTTATTTATTTTATTACTTAATTCAAGAGGTAAACTTCTTCTTCCTCTTACACTTTTTATACAGTATATTCGTCTTCTTTAAACCTAGTTAGTAATTTTAATTTCATAACTTTCGACATCTTAATATTTTTATCTTTAAAAGAATAAGGAATATTAACATCTAAAACTTTTAATTTATAAAGAATAGAAGAATAAGGTTTAGAAACATATAAATAAACGAGATCACCTACTTTAATATCTCCCGATTGTTTCCATAAAATAGTATCTTCTTTTTGAAAATGTTCTATTACATTATAATATTTAAAATTAGCAGGAATAAGCCATTCCTTAACTTCTAAAGTATATTCATAACTTTCTTTTATATACTCCATTATTTCTTCTAAAGGAATAGTACCATCTAAAATAATAGTTATCCAATTTTCTTTATTCATGTGATAGGCTTCATAAAAACCTTTTCTTTTTAATAATTCTTTAATTTTTTCTTTTCTTAACTTAACATTTAAAACTTCAACTTCTAAATCCTCTTCTCCTAATTTCTTTTTATTGATATTCATAATAAGCGCATACCATTTATCATTAAAAGAATTTTTAAAAACAGCAAAACCAGGAAACTTCTCCCATAGAAAATTAGGTTCATCATGGTAATTTTTTATTATTAAATTAGCAAGATCATTAGCCATATCTGTTAAAAAATATTTAGACTTAGTACAATTATTTCTAATATCTATTAAAATATTTTGAAATTCTTCCCGAATTTTATTAACAAAAGCCCCTTTAGAATTAGTTATTCGATAATTAGTATATTCTTCTTTAAAGGCTAAATCATAAATCTTTCCTTTGACACCTAATTTGGATATTGCAATTTCAACTTGAAAAGAATTATCAAGGATATTTTTAACATATAAATAAACTTCTCCTTGTTTTTGAAAACCATATTCTCTTAATTTATCATCTAATATAATACTTTTTTGAAATATTTCTTCTTCGATAGTCATTTATTCCTCTTCTTTTTTAGTTATCTTAGCAAATTCATTTTTGACAACACTTAAATATTTTTTATCTAATTCTTCTAAAACCGATTTTCCTTTTGCTAAATATTCTTTTTTTAAATTATTTAGTTTAAACGCACTTTCTTCTTTCATAATATGCATATTAGATTTAATAATCTTTTTTAACATCTCTCCAACTACTTTTTTATCATCTTCTGGAATTTCTCCATATTTTTTCATAATCTTCGGAATATTATCTTTTAAATTATCAACAATTTCTTTAAAAGAATTAGCATCAGTTGCATAAAAGACTTCAAAGATAGCATCGATTAAAACTTCTCTTTGTTTATCGGTAGTATTTTCAACCCAATCTGTTAAAGTTTTATCAATCGTTTCACTCATATCAGTATTTTTGGCTAACTTTATTACATCATCTTTAAAAACTTGCCAAGAAAAGATATCATGTTCTAAAATACCTTTTTCGAGACTTAAAACAATTGTAGTTTTTTCTTTATGATATAAAATTCTGCCTATAATGGAGTCTTGAGGAATATAAGTTTCTATTTTTTCTAAAATGTTTGCACTTTCATATTTTTCAATTATTTCTTTTTTAAAACCAGGTCCATCATAATTATAAACTTTAATAACTCTATCTTGTATTTCTTTAGAACTTGTAATAAATGCATAAATGGCTACATTACCACCTTTAGAATGCCCTCCAATTCGGATTTTTTTAGTTGGATATAAAGAAGCAACGGTTTTTAAATAGTCCTTTCCTGCTAATTGACATGGAACATTTTCCATGAACCCCATATTGAAGTCTTCTTTCCAACCATAGATTGTTAAATCGGTTCCTATATATGATACATATATTTCATCATTAGGTAAATGTATAGTAATAGCACCAAATTGTTTTTCATGTTCTTTATCATTATTTTTAATATAATCAGTTACTATTAAATCTTTAAAACGACGACTTTCTCCTAAATTAGTAATCAATTCCTTATCACCATTATATAAAAATTTTTCATTAGGGAAATCTTTCATTTTTAAAGAAATATCAGCAATTGTTTCTGTACTTTGCATATTAATTTTATCAAACAATAAATATGAAAATCTTGCTAAAATCATACTATCAATTTCATTAAATGCAAAATCTTTGGAAAAAGGAATATCACCCCTCCACGTTAAATAATCATTTATATTAGCCATACTTTCCTCCTTGTTATTTATTTATTTTATCAAGAGCATCATTTACTCTTTTTTGAATATCTAATAATAATTCTTTTGAAGTTTTTAAATTAGGAAAAGCCTTTACTAAACGTTTATGTAATATACTTCTTTTATTAAGAACTTCTTTAATTCGCTTAGTAATTTCTTCGGTTTGATCACGTTCTGCTGCACGAATTTCATTTTTCAAACTTGTAACAACATTAAAAGAAATTATATTATCAGTTAAAAAACATATAAAGAGAATTATAGCCATAATGTTTAATAAAGTACTTGGAATAGTTTCTAAAATTCTAACATAAAAAGGATTAACTAAATAGATAATCAAGCAACCTAATATTCCAAAAGGTATCATTGTTTCTAAACAAATTCTTCCATTTAAATTAAATTTTTTATCACTATAATCCCACCATCTTGCATGAAATATTTTTTCCATTAAATAACTTGTTATATATTCAAGAATTGAACAAATTACAATTGCCATAAAAAATAAAACAACAGGTGATGACATATATTTATTTAATAAAAGAACAATAAAAAGACAACCTACTCCATAAATAGGACAATAAGGTCCAATTAAAAAACCTCTATTTACAAATTTATGTTGTTTTACAAAAGTAAGCATTACTTCCATAAACCATCCCATAAAAGAATAAATTAAAAAAAGTAAAAAATACAATGTTAAATTCTTCATAATACACCTCATTAAAATTATACTATAAATAAAATAAAACAAAAATAGATTTAAAGAAAAAAACGATATAATCGTCTTTTTCATATCAAATAAAACTTTTTAGTTTGTAAACTATTAGTCGGCTATTATCTCGTATGGAGAAGATGAAGTTCCATCTCCATCACCTACTATTGATGTTTGGGATGACAGATTAAGGACTGGCCGAACAACAC
>CANRGW010000070.1 GCA_947630205.1 uncultured Bacilli bacterium | reverse complement strand
GTTTCACACTTCCTTTAGCCCTAACATCACTGTTAATGCGTTGTGTTTCCCTAATACTTCGCAGATACTTACGCGTATAGTGGACTTTCACCACCTAGTTATATGCCATGCCTGGCACACAAAAAATACAAGTTAGTTTTATTTTATCTAACTTGTATGTCGAACTTTATCGTTTTAAATATTTTAAACTGGATGAATATGAATAAATACTTCTTTAATACTATCAAAGTTTTTAAGAATACGTTTTTCTATTTGATTGGCTATTTTATGACTGGCAAAAGTTGTTAAGTTACCATCAACCGTAATAGTTAAGACTAAAATAAATTTATAACCAACAGCAACCGAATGAATATCTGATAAATTTACAACTCTTTCATCTTTTAAAATTAATTTAACTATTTTATCTCTTGTTTCTTTATCTAAGGAAATATCCATTAAAACATTATAACTTTCTTTAAATAATTTTATTCCAGTTAATAAAAACCAAAATGAAATTAAAATACCTACTAAAGCATCTACAAAATATATTTTAAAAAGTGAAAAAATTATAGCAATAAAAACACCACTTGTTAAAAATAAATCGTTACGATGATCTAACATATTAGC
Organism: uncultured Bacilli bacterium; assembly: GCA_947630205.1. Classification (GTDB taxonomy): domain Bacteria; phylum Bacillota_I; class Bacilli_A; order RF39; family UBA660; genus RUG591. The sequence continues at coordinate 6,178 of CANRGW010000070.1, read as the reverse complement.
CTTTATTAAAATATTATTTTCTTTTTCATTAATTTTCTTAGTATAAAAATATAAAAATAATTTAACAATGATAGTTATAAAAGACACGATTAAAAGACTATAAGAAAAAATTACTTGATTACTTGTAACAAGAGAATTAATCGAATCGTATAAAAGTTTAACAGCAATTATTAAAATTGAAAGACTAACAAACATAGAAAATATATATTCCGCTTTTCCATGACCAAAATTATGGTCTTCATCACTTTCAGAACTTGCTATTTTATTACCTATAAAAGTCATTAAAGAAGCAAATACATCCCCTATACTATTAAAAGCATCGGCTATCATTGATTGACTTTTTGCTATTAAACCAACAACTATTTTTAAAGAAAATAAAAGAAAATTAGAAACTATTCCTAATATTCCAACTTTTTTAGTTATTTCAAATCTTTGCATAATATCACCTACTATTTATAGTTTTATTCATCAAATTTTTCATTTATAACCTGAGCCTCTGGAGTTTTATTTTGAATATTTTTCTTAAAAGTTTTAGAACTTGCACCTTTTCTTTGAAATTTACCCTTAAAGAAAAAAATATAAAGATAATAGATAATTGCTAAAAAGAAAAGAATTGGTAATAAAAATAGAAATAAATGACCAACAATTATTAAAATTGTAATAATAACTACTATAGTTATAATATTCTTTAATATTATCTTAAAGTTATTTGCCAACTAAATCACCAACTTTCCTTAAATATATATATTAGATTATAACATATAAAAAATATTTGTAAATAAAATTATCCACAATTTTGGGGATAATTATTTTATTATTTCTAAAAAACTTTTAGGAATATCAAGTTCAAATTTTAAAAGTTCTTTTGTTATAGGATGTGTAAACTCTAAATAATAAGCATGTAAATACATTCTTTTAACTTTACACTTATTAGGATTATATTTTTTATCACCAAGAATAGGATAACCTATATCATTTAATTGAACTCTTATTTGATTTTTTCTTCCTGTTTTAATGGAAATATCTAGTAAACTATATTTTTCATTTGTTAAAATACGTGTAAAAGAAGTAATTGCAAGTTTGCCATCTTTTTGTTTAGTACTGTAAACTAAGTTTGTCTTTGTCTCTTTTAAATAAGATTTTAAAGTACGATTTTTTTCTAATACTTGCCCTTCTACTATAGCCATATATTTTCTTATTACTTTATCCCAATTATCTTGTAATATTTTTTTAACATTTTCAGATTTAGCAAAAATCATTAAACCTGACGTATCATAGTCAAGACGATGAACTATAAAAATTTTATTGTTTTTATTTTTTCTTTTAATATAAAGATATACTTGATGAAATAATGTTTTTTCATTTTCTTTTTCATTACTGATTGCTAACATTTTTTCTTTTTTATTAACTATTAACAAGTATTTATCTTCATAAACTATTTTTAATTTATTCGTTTTCATCTACAATCCTACTTATAGCATTAAGAACGGCTAATCGACCATATTTATATGTTAAAGAACCTTGTAAATAAGCAATATATGGTTCTCTTAAAGGACCATCACAAGATATCTCAATACTACTTCCTTGAGTAAAACTACCACTTGCCATGATAATTTCATCTGTATAACCAGGCATTTCGGTTGGAATAGGTTTAATGTAACTATCAATAGCACTACATTCTTGAATGCCACCTACAAAATTAATTAATTTTTCTCGATTATTAAAAGTTATATTTAAAACAATATCAGGATGTTCTTCATTATATTTAGGTTCAACAGAATAGCCTAACTCTTCTAACATGCAACTAGCCAAAATATTGGTTTTTAAACTACTAGCAACAACACTTGGAGCCATATACAAACCTTGTAAAATTAATTTATTCATATTCATACTAGGTCCAACTTCCATACCTTGTCCGGGAACTGTTAAGCGTTCAGCAACTAAAGAAACTAAATCAGCCCGTCCTGCAACATAAGCCCCATTAGGAGCAATTCCTCCTCCTAGATTTTTGATTAAAGACCCAACCATAATATCAGCCCCAACCATTGTAGGTGTTTCAAATTCTGTCATTTCTGAATAACAATTATCAATCATGATAATAACTTCTTTTTTAATATCTTTAATAAATTTTATAACTTTCTTTAACTTAGAAATAGTTAAACTTTTTCTTGTAGAATAACCTTTACTTCTTTGAATTTCTATAACTTTACAAGGATTATTTTGCAAATATTTTTCAATACTATCATAATCAAAATCATCATTAAGTAAATCTATTTCTTGATAGTTAATTCCAAAAGATTTTAAAGAACTAGGATTATCTTTTAAACCAATAACTTCATCTAAAGTATCATAAGGTTTACCTGTAATAGAAAGTAAAGTATCATTAGGTCTTAATAAACCAAAAAAAGTAACAGTTAAGGCATGTGTACCTGATATAAATTGACTTCTAACAAGGGCTTTTTCACTTCCCAAAACAAGAGCAAAGACTTTTTCAATTTTATCTCGGCCTGTATCATTATAACCATAACCCGTTGTACCTTGAAAATCACTTTCACTTATTCGAACTTCTTTAAAAGCCTTTAAAACTTTTTTACTATAATATTCTTCTAAATCATCAATTTTTTGAAATTCTTTAGCAATTTTTTCATCTACTTTTAAAATTAAATCATTATAAGTTTTCATCTATTCTAATCACTTCCCCACTTTTAATACTTTTATTATTTATAGTTTTCATAATTATATCAACAACCGTTTTTTCGGTAATTAATTCTTTTTGGTTAATTCTTTTTAATTCCGAAGTTAAAAAATCTTTATCAACATTCTTCGTCGACTCGGTTAAAACCCAATTAGGAGCAATTGCAAGTATTTTTATATCTTTACATATTAAAGCCATACTTTTAGTTAATTGAATAAGCGAAGCCTTACTAACAGCATAATCAAGATTATATAAATTATAGGTATCAATGCCATCAGTACTTGCCATATTTATAATTAAAGAATTTTTATTCATAATTTTTAAGGCTTCTTGGCTAATTAAAAAAGTTCCTACTACATTAACTTCTAAAACATTCATAAATTCACTTTTGGTTTTTAAAAATAAATCATTATCATTATAGGTTGCTGCATTATTAATTAATAAATCCATGTTACCTAATTTATTTTTAAAATTAAAAATTACATCCTTTATTTCTTGTTCATTTTTTAAATCTAATTTTTGAATAAAACATTTTATTTTATATTTTTCTTCTAAAGATTTCTTTAATTTTGAAATATCTTCATATCTACTATAATATGTTAAATATAAATTAACTTTATTCTTGGCTAGTTCTTTGGCTAAAGAAGCTCCTATTCCAACACTTGCACCAGTTATTAAACAATTCATATCAATCCCTCAAATTCTTATATATATTATCATTTATTAATAACAAAATCAAGTAAATTCTTAGAGGTAAAAAAAACTTGTTAAAAAAGAAACAAGTTTTAAATTTTTTCTATTTTAAAAACACTACAACCTATCTTTAAAGCTGCTTCTATTCCAACCTTAGAGTCTTCAAAAACTAAAGCATCACTTGGTTTAACTTGAAAATAATGAAGAGCCTTTAAAAATCCTTCGGGATTAGGTTTAGAGTTTTTAATATCATCATGTGTTAAAATTAAATCAAAAAGTTCCGTTTTTTGAAAATAATCTAATATATCATAAGTATTTTTCTTTGAGGCTGTTGTTACTAAAGCAATTTTATAAGTATCTTTTAAACTTTCTAAAATGTTAAATAAATGACTATTAGGAATTGCTTTATCTAAATATTTTTTATATAAATTTTTCTTTCTATTATGTACATATTCAATTATTTCTTCATCATTATTAACTAAATCTGGTAAAAAAACTTTATAATGTCTACCATTACATTCTTCTTTATAGAATAAATAATCAAGATCAAAACCTTTTTCTTGTAAGGCTTCTTTATAAGCATAATAATTTACTTCATTTGTATCAAATAAAGTTCCATCTAAATCAATCATTGCTAATTTCATCATTTATCACCAAACATTTTTATTATATCATTTAAAACTATTATAAGTCCTGCATAAAATAAAACTTGCCTTTCACCATTTTTTTCAATTTTATAAGGTAGTAATCGAAGCCAATGAACAATTTCATGAAAATAAATACTTTTTAATTCATTATTTGTAAACTTCTTACTTAAATATTCATGATATTTAAGATATAAATTTTCATAGACCATAGATTTTGTAAATAAATAGTTAATATTATTTTGATAAACTTGTACACTTTTAGTATTCATTAAAAACTCATAGCCCCCATGTAAAGATTGTAATAATTTAGCATAATCTAAATTAGGAGCATCATGTAAATTACCTGTATTGGGATCAATTATATAAAAATTGTTTTTACTTTTATCATTTAAACAAATAATATTTTCTATAGTAAAATCACCATGAATATCTGAATATTTATCATTTTTAAATAAATTAAGTAAATAATCTTCACTTAAATATTTTTTAAAATATTTTAAATTATGGTATTTATTACCATTTATAATTAAATAATCATATTTCAATAAAGGTTTTATATACTGACCATTTTCTATTTTTTTTAAGTTATTTAAAACTTTTGTTTCAATATATTCTTTTACTGTATTTATATCAGCTTTCCTTAAGTTTTTTTCATGTAATTTATCTAATGAATTAATAGCACTTTCTAAAACTGGCCAACATTTATTAATTGGCATTGAATGAACATAATTAAAACAACTAATAGCATTCTTATAATAAGGCATATCATAAGAACAATAATCATTTCCTTTTTTAACATTTAATACTTCCGTTAAAGGAAGATCTTTTTGATGACTTTCTAACCATTTAATTTGTTCATAGAGTTTAGATGCATCTTTACCAAAACTATACTTACGGAAAAATATTTTATCATCATAAGTACAAAGCATAGTTGTTGCATTACTTCCTGCTGAATAATCTTGAATAATGGAAATATCACGGTTTAACATAACATAATTATTAAAATATTCTCGTGATTTAGCACTAAAATAACCCTCTAAGAAAACTAATCTATCTGTTTGATTAAGTTGAGGTAATAACTCTAAATATTTATTTTTAACATAATTCTTACCTCTTTCTTTCATTGGTAAAAAAGATAGTCCTATTAGAATAACTAAAGGTACTAGTAAATAAATTACCATATATATATTATTAATAGAAACCATTGAAGTAGAAACATCAAAACTACTTAAAGAAAATAAAGTTGTAAATACTTCAACTAAATTAGTACTATTCCCAGAATAATTCATAGTAAAAGCAAATAAAGTATAAGAAATTAAATAGAAAAACCACATAACAAGAGTATTTCTTATAAGTTTTCTTTTATTAATATTTAAAACAAGGTCTTTAAAAGCCGTAATGATATACCAAGAAAATTTTAAAATTTTAAGTTCAATATTACTATTAAATATCTTAGCAAATTTCATGATAGATAGTTTAATATATTTATTGAATTTAAAACCCATAATCAAAAATAAAAGTAAAACACCACCACCAATTATATAAAAATAAATAGAGGAGGTTATTAAAGTATTTTGAAAACCTAGAATATAAAATAAGATAAAAATAAAGGCTACAACAAAGATATCTAAAATTCTATCAACAAGAACTGTCGTTAAAGAAAATGATAAACCATTTTTCATACTACGACCGGCCCACCAAGCCCTAAAAATATCTCCTAAACGAAAAGGAACAATAAAATTAATAACATAACTTAAAGATAAAGCCTGGAGTAATCTTGAATTATTAGGTTTTTCATAAATTTCAATAAATTGTTTTAAGCGATATACTTTAAAATAATGGGCAATAACCATTGTAATAATAGCAAGTGTAAGTGTTAAGTAAATCATTTTTCTTCCTCAAATAAAGGGTTATCTTTAGCATCTTCATATTCAAGAGGTGTTCCAAAAGGAATATGCCAATCTACTTCAAAGTTTTTAACAACTAAGTTATTTTTAATCATAATATTATATATACCACTCATAAAATATTCTTTATAACGGCAATTTTTTAAATACTCTGCAATATTATCTAAAAAAGTTTGTTTATTTTTAAAATAATATGCACCAGATATAGCATGATTACTAGTAACTTCTCTTTCAAT
>CANRGW010000069.1 GCA_947630205.1 uncultured Bacilli bacterium | reverse complement strand
GAGAAAGAACCTGATGAACCAAAATCAAATGTTGGAACAATGATAACAACAATATTGAATAAAGCATATCAAGATAAAGAAATAATTGCTTTAGATGTAACAAACAAAAATAATGTAACAAAATGTGATAGTGTAGAAGCCTGTGCAGGAAAAACAATTGAATATAGGTATAGTGGTCCAGAAGTAAACAATTATATATATTTAAAAGATAATAATAATACAAATGAATTATGGAGAATAATCGGAATATTTGAAGATGAAAAAGCAGGACAATATATAAAAATAGTAAGAGATGAGGTATTGCCAGAAAGTTACTTACCAACAACCTTTAAAGCAAGTAATGGAAATACATATACAATAAAAAGTTCAGAAACGAGAACTTATTGGAATAAATTAAAAGGTGATACTTCTGATAAAAACAATTGGCCAACAGCCGGATTAAAATATTATTTAAATGCCGAACAAGAAACAGAAGGTACTGAAAAAGGATATTTACATTATCTATCAGATGATGTGAAAAGTAAATTAGTACCAGTAAAATATTATTTGGGAACAGTGCATACGTATAGGCTACCATATGATACGCCATTGCAAGCATATGCGCATGAAAGAGATGTTGAAAGTTGTGTCGGAGGAAAGGGAAGTTCAAGTGACCCTATGAGTGAAAGTAGTGGCTGTCATGTATGGGCCGGAAATGATGCAACGTGGTATGCAAATGATGAAAATAATAAGAGTTTAGTAAGTTTAATGTATCCAAGTGATTATGGATTAAGTGCAGTAAATGCGAATTGGGATAAGCCATTATTAGGAGGGAGTTCAACAGATGGATTTGAAGATGCAGCAATAAAAGGAACATCATGGATGTTTAGTACGTCTAGTGCAATGAGTGATGCCAAAAGTAAGAATTCATGGTTGCTTTCCCCTACGTCTTGGGGTTCTGACTTTGCGGCTCTCTGGTACAGTACAGGCAGCGTATACGGAAGCAACGATCTCGTTTATCGCAGCAATTACGGCGATTACGGCATTCGCCCAGTTCTTTCTCTTTCTTCATCAACAACGTGGTATTCTGGAGACGGAACGGCTGAAAGTCCATACGAAATATTTGAATAAATTTAATAAAACAATTAATATTTTAAAGTTGTATGTCTAAAAAACATACTTCTTTTTCTTTAATTTTTAACTTCACAAAAATTTCACAAAATATTTTAGCACTCTATGTTGACAAGTGCTATTTTTGGTGCTATGATAAGTTTGTAATTTGAAAGGAAGATAATATGAAGAAAAAAGAATTTAAAGCAGAGTCTAAGAAACTTTTAAATATGATGATTAATTCTATTTATACAAATAAAGAAATATTCTTAAGGGAATTAATCTCAAACTCAAGTGATGCTCTTGATAAGTTATATTATTTATCTTTAACAAATGCTGATTTAAAGGTTAAGAAAGACAAACTTGAAATAAGAATTGAAACTGATAAAGATAATCGTTGCCTAAAAATAATTGATAATGGTGTCGGTATGACAAAAGAAGAACTTGAAAATAATTTAGGTACGATTGCTAAAAGTGGTTCGGAATTATTTAAAGAAGAAAATGATAAGAAAAAGGACATTGAAATAATTGGACAATTTGGAGTTGGATTTTATTCAAGTTTCATGGTTTCAAAAGAAGTTAGTGTATTAAGTCGTAGTATTAATTCTGATAAAGCTTATTTATGGACCTCATCTGGTGCTGATGGTTATACAATTGAAGAAGCCTCAAAAGATGAAGTTGGAACGGTTATAACTTTATACTTAAAAGATAATACAGATGATGATAACTATGATGAGTTCTTAGAAAGTTATACAATTGAAAGAATTGTTAAAAAGTATTCTGACTACATAAAATATCCAATTAAAATGGAAGTAGAAACAGAAGATAAAGATAAGAAAAAGAAAAAAGAAGTTAATACTTTAAATAGTATGGTTCCTATTTGGAAAAAGAAAAAGAAAGATGTCAAAGATGAAGAATATCATGATTTTTACACTGATAAATTTTATGATTATGAACATCCTTTAAAAGTTATTAAAAGTGAAGTTGAAGGATTAACAAGTTATCAAGCGTTACTTTTTATCCCGTCTCATGCCCCATATAATTATTACACTAAGGAATACGAAAAAGGTTTAATGCTTTATTCTAAAGGGGTAATGGTTATGGATAAATGTGCAGACCTTTTACCTGATTATTTTAGTTTTGTTAAAGGTATTGTTGATAGTGAAGATATTGAACTTAATATTTCAAGGGAAACGATGCAACAAGATAAACAAATTAAATTAATTGCTAAAAGTATAGAAACTAAAATTAAAAAAGAACTTGAAACAATGTTAAAAGATGAACGTGAAAATTATGAAAAGTTCTATGAAGCCTTTGGAGAACAATTAAAATATGGTATTTATTCTAGTTACGGTATGAATAAAGAATTATTACAAGATTTACTTTTATTCTATTCATCTAAAGATGAAAAATTAATTCCTTTATATGAATATGTAGAAAGAATGGAAGGCGATACCATTTATTATGCAAGTGGTGAGTCGGTTGATAAGATAAAAATGTTACCAAATGTTGAAGAAGCAATTAATAAAGGTAAAGAAGTTTTATTCTTAACAAATTATTTAGATGAATTTGTACTTAAAACGATTGGAACTTATCAAGAAAAGAAATTCCAAAATGTAAGTGATGCTAACTTTGATTTATCAAGTGATGAAGAAAAAGAAGAATTAAAGAAATTAAATGAAGAGTCTAAAGATATGTTTGCTTTAATGAAAACAGTTTTAGATGCTAATGTTAAAGATGTTCGCTTTACTAATCGTTTAAAAAATCATCCTGTATGTTTAATAACTGATGGAGAAGTATCTCTTGAAATGGAAAAAGTTTTAAATGCTATGCCAAATGGTGATACTGTTAAAGCAAATAAAATATTAGAAATAAATGAAAGTCATCCAATTAGTGCTAAGTTAAAAGAATTATACAAGAATGATGATAAAGAAAACTTAGAAAAATATACAAAAGTTTTATATTCATCAGCAAGATTAATTGAGGGACTTACAGTTGATAATCCAACAGAATTAAGTAATTTAATATGTGAAATTATGAGTAAATAAATATATTTAGGTAATAATAAGAAAGGAAAGTGATAATATGTTACCAAGTAGATTATTTTATGATACGCTTTTTGAAAATGAAAATTTAAGAGGAATGGAGGCAGATGTTTATCTTAAAGACTCTGTTTACCATATTGAAGTGGATGTTCCTGGATTTAAGAAAAATGATATTAAAATTGAATGTCATAAGGGAACAATTACTGTAAAGGCTGAAAAGGAAGAAAAAGTAGATGAAGAAAATAAAAAATATATTCGTCATGAAAGAAGATTTAAAAATTTTGAAAGATCTTTCTATTTTGGAGATATTGATGAAGATATGATAAAAGCTGAATTTACAGATGGAACTCTTCATATTACTATTCCTCAAAAAGCAGAAGTTGCCAAAAAACAAATTAGTATTGACTAATATAAAGTGAGACGTTTAAAGACGTCTTTTTCTTTATCTTTTTTAGTTATGATATAATTTTTTTAAAAGATTAATAGGAAAAATGAAGAAAAAATAAGTAATCTTCTGACGAAACTTTAAAATAATTGCTTAAAGTACTTGACTTGTAGTAGGGGGTTAATAGTAAAATATAAGTATATAAATTAGGAGGAGGATATATGAGAGGAAATCTTAAAAAAACGATAATTTTATTAATAGTTATCGCTTTACTTCTTGGGGGTTCACTTTTAATTGCTAAATACAAGGTTAACAAAAGTCAAGAAAAACAAGGAAATATTGATGAAAATAAACAATCTAGTAATAACAATTCAACTAGTAAAATAGAAGGTAAAACTTTGGTTGTTTATTTTTCGGCAACAAATAATACGAAAAAAGTTGCTGAAGTGATTGCTAAAGAATTAGATGCTGATATTTTTACAATTGAACCAAAAGATGCTTACAGCGAGGAAGACTTAGATTATAATAATTCTAATTCTAGAGTTTCTAAAGAACATGATGATAAAAGTTTGAGAGAGGTTGAATTAAAAACAACTAAAGTAGAAGATTGGGATAGTTATAAAACTGTTTTAATAGGTTATCCAATATGGTGGCAAGAAGCAGCATGGCCAGTTAGTAGTTTTGTTGCTGCTAATGATTTTAAAGATAAAACGGTTATACCTTTTTGTACTTCAGCATCATCTGATATAGGGGAAAGTGGTGAATTATTAGCCAAGAGTGTTAATTCTGGTAATTGGTTAGATGGTAAACGTTTTTCTAGTTCTGAAAGTGAAACTAATATTAAAAAGTGGTTAGATGGTTTGAAATAAGGAAATATATGGAAGATAAAAAAAGTTTAATTATTTACTTTTCCAGAGCCGATGAAAATTATGCCGTAGGCAATTTAGAAAAAGGAAATACGGAAGTAGTTGCTGAATATATAAAAGAAAAAACAGGTGCAGATATTTTTAAAGTTGAACCAATAAAACCTTATCCTAAAAAGTATGCTGAATGTTTAGAAGTTGCTAAAATGGAAAAAGATACGAAGGCTCAAATTGAATTAAAAGAATATTTAACTGATATAAGTAAGTATAAGATTATTTATATTGGAGGACCAATTTATTTTGGTACTTATCCTATGCCTTTATTTACATCTCTTTTAAACTTAGACTTTCAAGGAAAAATTGTAAAACCATTTACAACTCATGAAGGAAGTGGTTTAGGAAGTGCTGTTTTTGATTTAAAAAAGATATTGTTAGGTGCTAAGATAGAAGCAGGTCTTGCTATTCAAGGTTCAAAAGTTAATTTAGAAGAAACTAAAACAAAAATAGATAATTGGTTATAAAAAAAGTAGGACTAAAAATAGTTCTACTTAATTTTTATATAAATCAGGATTGTTACCAGTTATTAATGATTTATAAGAATTAAAATGCGTTAATTCTTTTTTTATGGTAATTATTTTATCGGCTTTAGACATAACTTTTCCTTCTCTAAACTTGCTTTTTGATAAAGAAATATGAAAAAATTTTAATCTACAACTAGAAGAAATTATTAATTGTTGCAAATGTTTAGGAACAAATTGTGCTTTTTCTAAATTATTAATTTCTGTATTATATATATTAAAATCAATTGCTCTTAGAGGAAAAGGCCACATATGATGAATAACACCATCAATTATTATTTTAGCATCTTCTATATTTTCAAAATATTGTGGAAACCAATTAATAGAATTAATAATAGCTTCAATTGAATGGACAAATCCATGTTTATTAATGAATTTTTCTTTTTTAATAGGAGAATTTTGCCAAGGTAATTCATATAAATCATGAAACATTGCTATTAAAATGGCTAATCTTATATTAAGATTTTTATTTTTACCATTTTCTTTTAAACTTAATTTATAAGTAATAATTGCATCATGTAATATATGCGTTCCAACACTGACAGTTCCATGATGAGGATATAATTTATTATCTAATCTTTTTTGAAATTCAGGATGATAAAAAATAGGAGTGATAATTTTCCAAAAATAATCTTTTTCCTCTTTCGAAAAATTATTTATATCTAATAATTGATTAATTTTTATAATACTATTTTCCATTTCAAAAACCTCTTTGACTCTCTAATTTTAACAAATTTTATATATATTTCAAGTATATTCTAAAAAAACTTTAAAAAATTCACTTTTTATGGTATAATATTTGACACTTAATGGGGGGATATTATGGATTTTAGAATAATTTTTCAAGAATTATTATTAGGATTAATTTTGTATTTTCTTTTAACTTTTTTAAAAAAGAAAAATATTAAAACTATAGACATGATTATTTTACCAAGTATTTATTTAATTTTGATATCAGCAATTATACCAAGTCTTAAAGATATAAGTTTTTGGATTTTAGTTATTTATTTTGGTATAGAACTTTTATCATTAGCATTTTTAAATAAAAAAGATTTATTGATGAATGAAAAGAATTATTATAAAAATATCTTTTTAACTTTATTACTAGGTTTTTTGATTTATTATTTCTTTTTATTAAGAGTTGATAATGCTTTTTTAGATATGAATATTTTTAAAAATTTTGTATGGTTATTAATAATTTTATATGCTTTAAAGAAATTAGATGTTGCAAGTATAAAAATTAAAGAACAAGAGAATAGTAACTTTGATTTAAGATATCAAGAATATGTTATTGTTAGTTATGCTAAACTTAAGAATAAATATAATTATTTAATAAGAAGTAAAGATAAAGAAATTGAAAATATTTTATATAGCTTTTTAATTTATGAAGATTATTTACATGGTAAAGTTTATAGAATGTTTAGAAATTTTCAAAATAGATTTAATAAAGAAAATGCTTGTTATGGAATTATGGGGGTTGTAAGTGATCATTTTATAACAGATGAAGAGTCAATTGTTTTGATGAAAGAAAGATTAGAAGCTAAGAAAAAGAGAATTAAAAAGTCTAATAATAAAGATGAAGATTTAAAAAAATTAATTAATGAAAAGTATAAGGAAACTAAGAATTATAAAGAGATTGTAAAAATAATAGGTTTTATAGAAGAATTTAATAAAGAAGAAAAATAATTATTTAATGCTAATAAAAAAATCTTTTGTCATAATTTGACAAAATTCAAGATGCAAGTTAGATAGAATAAAACTAACTTGTATTTTTTTTCATAAAAATACTTGAAAAGTAAAAATAAATGAAATATAATAAAAACAGAATAGAGGGACAAAAGAAGGTTTCTCGGAAAGG
>CANRGW010000068.1 GCA_947630205.1 uncultured Bacilli bacterium | reverse complement strand
GTTCTAATTTTACCATAACTAGTTCCAATTACAACAGGATCACCTAATCTTAAAGTTCCACTTTGAACAAGTAAAGAGACAACACTTCCAATTTTTTGGTCAGTTCTGGCTTCTAAAACCGTTCCCGTTGCATAACGATTAGGATTGGCTTTTAATTCACGCATTTCACTTACTAATAATAAAGTTTCTAAAAGTTCAGGAACTCCTTCACCAGTTTTGGCTGAAATATTACAAGTAATAACATCTCCTCCAAATTTTTCAGGAACAAGTCCATATTCTGTTAATTCAGTTAAAACTCTATCAACATTAGCATCTGGTAAATCAATTTTATTAACGGCTACAACAATTGGTACCTTCGCAGCTTTAGCATGATCAATTGCTTCTTTTGTCTGAGGCATAACTCCATCATTAGCAGCAACTATTAAAACTACAATATCGGTAATACTAGCCCCTCTTGAACGCATCTTCGTAAATGCTTCATGACCTGGAGTATCAATAAAAGTTACTTTTTTTCCATTAACATCAACTTGATAAGCCCCTATTGCCTGTGTAATTCCTCCGGCTTCTCCACTTGCAACACTTGTTTTTCTAATCGTATCAAGGAGAGTTGTTTTACCATGGTCAACATGACCCATGATAGTAATAACCGGAGGTCGTGCTACTAAATCTTCTTCCTTATCAATAATTTCATATTGTTCAAAATTAGATTTATCAACACTTTCTTCATTCTTTAATTTTTTATTATAATCAAGTAATACTAGTTCAACTGTTTCAAAATTTAAAGGTTGATTTAAATTAGCCATAATTCCTAAATTAAATAACTTGGCAACAATTTCCGTTCCACTTACTTTTAAAATACTAGCAAGATGAGCAGGAGTCATCTTCTCATTATAAACAACAACATCATCTTCCTCCTGATTAGTCATTAATTTATCACGATGTTTATATATCTCCTTACGTCCTTTTTGAAATTTAATTTTAGCCTCATTTTTATTTTCAACCTTACTTTTTACTTTTTCTTTTTTTGAGGACATATCATCAAGATTAATATCTATGCTATTAACAAGATTATCAACTTTACTCTCTAATTCCTCATCAATTTCATAATCTGGATTTTCATTTTCTTTTAAAGAGTCAATTTCATTATCCAAAAGAATAATTTCTTCATCAGTTAAAATATCTTCTTCTTTCGTTTTCTTAATATTTAAAGATTGACATAAACTTAAGATTTCGGAAACTTCTTTATTAACATCTAAAGCATACTCTAAAATACTCATATTCCACCTCTTTCTTTATTACTTATTATTTATAATTACCTCTCTTATATCATTATAAACTTGACTATCAATTGTAACTTCTAAATGATGCTCTAAGACTTTACTCTTACAAGCCTTATCTAATGTTTCTAGGTCTTTTTTAATATATGCACCACGACCATTTTTTTTACCAGTTAAATCTGCTTCGACTGTTCCCTCAGGCGTTCTTACAATCCGAAGTAATTCATTTTTTGGTAATTTTTCATGCGTTACAACACAAGTTCTAAGAGGAGTTTTTCTAACCTTCATAAAACACCCTATTGTATCTTAATTCCAAGTTCTTGAGCAGCTTGGACATCTTTTATATCTAATTTATATTTTGTTAAACGTGATGCAAGTTTAGCATTGATACCTTTTTTACCAATAGCAAGCGAAAAATTATCAGCATCTGCAACGACAATCGCTTCATTTTTCTTAGGATCAGTTATTAAAACGGTTAAATTCTTAGCAGGAGATAAAGCATTTTCAATAAAAGTTTTAGGGTCTTTATCATATTTAATTAAATCAATTTTTTCACCTTTTAATTCTTTGATAATACCAGCAATTCGACTTCCTTTTTCACCAATACAAGCCCCAATTGGATCAAAATTAGGATTTTCCGAATAAACGGCTACTTTACTTCTAACGCCAGCCTCTCTAGCAACGGCATACATTAAAACTGTTCCATCAGCAAACTCAGGAATTTCAAGTTCAAATAAACGTTTTACAAAACCATAATGACTTCTACTTAATTTAATAACTAAATTACGACCAGAATTATCTATTTTAGTTACATAAACTTTAATAGTTGAACCCATTTCAATTTTTTCTCCTGGAATAATTTCTCTTTTTGGTAAAATACCATTACTTCTACCTAAATCAATATAATAATTATCCGTATCCTCTAAAGCAACTGTTCCATGAAGCATTTCTCCCTCTTTAGATGCAAATTCTTCTAAAACACTACTTCTTTCGGCTTCCCTTATTTTTTGAATAACAACTTGTTTAGCAGTTGAAGTTGCAACTCTTGAAAAATCATCTTTTGGTGTAATTTCTGTATCAATGGTATCCCCAATTTCTAAATTTTTATTAATCTTATGAGCATCACTTAAAGTAATTTCTAAATCAGGATTAACTTCTTTAGTATAAGTATTTCCCTCTTCATCCGTTATTTCTAAGTTATCATCAATGACCGTAATATAAGAATAAACTTTTATTTCACCAGTTTCTCTATTAATTAAAACCTTACTATTATTCTTACCATAATTTTTCTTATAAGCCGTTGTTAAAGCCGTTTCCATAGCATCAATTACTATTTCTCTATCAATATTTTTTTCTTTAACGATATTATCAACCGCCATTAAAAATTCTTTTGGGTTCATTCCTTATCACTTCCTTTACTTTTTCCATACACTTCTAAAATATAACTTTCTTCAATTAAATCAGCCTCATCCATAATTGGATTAATAATATTTGTAGCCGCTACTATTTTATCAATATCAATTATTTCCGGAGAGTCTAAACATATTTTTAAATATAAGCCATTATTCTCTTTTTCTAAAGAAACACTATCAACTACTAAATTTAAACTATCCAATTTATGAACTAATAACTCCTTAACTTTATCTTCCATACTCCTCCTTTACTAAATTAAAGAGCGGGATTTCTCCCACTCATCTACTCATATTATACCATATATTTTCTTAAGTTCAAGTAAAAATTAACTTTTTTCTTTCTAATATTCAGATTTTCAAAAAACATTTAAAATTTTCAAAATAGCAACTATTCCTATTAATAAAATAATAACACTTATAATTATTATTAATTTCAAATGTTTAGGCTTTTTTGCTTCATCTAAAAAATCTTCTTCCATATCTTCTTTTTTAATATCGTCTTCTTCATCAAAAAGTTCATACTCTTCTGTTTCCTCAGTAGGTAAAACTAAAACCGATTGATGATAAACAGATGTATCTAAAATTGGTTCTTCTAAAGGAGGAATAACTTCTGTATTTTCATTTGCCGGTAATAAATCAGATAACAAATCATCTTCAAGGGCTTCTTTCTTTTCTTCTTGCATTTTTTCATTTATACTTTCAATAACATTTTCAATTTTTTCTTCATTAGATGCAATATCAATACTTCTTTTCAAATTATCATCTTGTTTATTTTCTAAAGCCTTTTCAAGAATTGCATTAATATCATAATTCTTTTCTTCATAAGTATAATCAATCTCAATTGGTTCTTTATGAACTTTTACTTCTTCTTTTTTCTCATCCGAAGAATTTACCACTTCGGAAATACTATTAATATCAACATAAACATTATTTAAATAAACATCTGTATATAATTCTTGATTTTTATTTAATCTACTTTGTTTACTATCTTGTTTACTATTTTCCTCTTCATAACGATCCATTCGCATACTTTTTCACCTACTTATAATCTTATTATACTTTTAAAATCACGCATAAGTAAAGACATCTCCCCATAAATCAAAGACAAATTTTAAAGTCATTCCCTCTTTAATTTCATTAGGTACTTCAAGTAAAACAACATCATCTTCTATATAATTACTAGGCGTTAAATTCTTAATATCTGTACTACTAATTGTTAAAGATTTATCATTTACGGTATATTCTAAATTCAAATATGTAAATATATCCGTATCAATATCTGTTTTGTATTTGATTTTTAACAATTTTTTAGAAGCACTAGGTACAACACTAGCATTATAATCAAAACATTCACCATCATTTATACTATTATTACATTTAGTATAAGTATAATCAAGCATATCTAGAACTTGATAACTTAAAACCGAAAAAGTACCATTCTTTAAATAAGTATTCTTTAAATTAATTTCTTCATTAAGTTTATAATTACCAATTTTCTTATCTCTAAATATATAAGGATTTAAACTTACATCTTTATAATAAAGAGTTGCCTCTCCTCCACTTGCTTTTTTATAATTATAAATTTCTAATATAACATTTTCATTAACAACCTTAGGATTATCTACTTCAAAAGCCACAACAAAATTATATTGAACATCCTTTTTTAACTTTTGCTTCCGATAAAAATTACCAAAATCTCCAAAAAGAGTTACCATATTACCTAAAGGATAATAATATTTATCTTTAACTTTTATCCTAGTATTATCAAGTTCCATTTGAAAATCTTTATCACGTTTATTAGTAACACTAAAATCAACTATCAAATAATAAGTATTAGCATTTTTAATAACTTTACCAACTTTATTTTTATTAGTTAAATAAGATGCATTAACTTTATATTCAACATTACTTGCCAAAATAGAATTCCCTTCCCGATATGTTTTATTGACAACTAACTTATTAAGTGCAATATAAGATACCAAACCTAAGCCAACTACAACACCAAAGATAATCAAAACAAAAGAATTTTCTTTAAAATAATAACCAAAATTTCTTTTACCTTTTCGTAAATAATTAGCAACCTTATCAACATCAACAGAAACACCTATTTCAATTTCTTCACGGTCAGCCTCAGTTATATCAAGTTCCTTTATATCTTTTTCAAAATTAAACTTCTTAATATTAAAACCAAATCCCCGAATAAAAGAAACAGCCAAAAATATATAATTCAAATAATAGAGAGCCATCGTCAAATCACGATAAAGAACTAAAGTTTGATTAGAATAAGTTTGAAACTCCAATTTATTGAAAAAACCAATTAATAATATAAAAGTAACAAAAGTTATAATATAAAAAATATTAGCAGTTAAATAAAAAAATACCGGTTTCTTCTTTTGCCTCATCAAGAAGAAAATCAAAAGCAAAGTTCCAATCAAAATAATAGTAAAAAGCAACATTGGAAGATTAACATATTTACTAGCCATATCAGTAACATAAGTATAAGTTCCAGATTTCAAATAATCTCTAAAAAACATATAAATTGTTCTAATTCTAAACAACATATAAGTCATCAAAACAAAAAGACCAATATGAATAACTTTAAAATACTTAATCAAAAAAGCATAAGGTTTTCTTACTATCATTTTATCCCTCTATTCTCTCTTATATTGTATCAAATTAATAAAATAAAGTCTACTAAAAATTAGCAAACTTTACAGCAACAATAGAAAAATCTAGTCTTAAACTAGATATTTTCTATTACTGCATATATATAAATAGTGTTGAGATAGAGTGCAAATAAGAGTAGTCCTGGTTAGAGATTTGGACAAAAAACACGCAACAGTAGATAACCAATTTATAATTATAAGTAAGCGGAAAATATAAAAGGTTAGTCAACACTATTTATACCAAATTTTAAGAACCTAAACCCACCCGTCTCCCGGCGACTTCGCCCCCGAGGAGACCTTTAACTTTCTATTATCTCGTATGGAGATGATGAAGTTCCATCTCCAGTTATATATGATGCTTGGGATGACAGATTAAGGACTGGCCGAACGCCGTAGCTGCCATAAACGCTATAGCTGCCCACACTGCCGGCAGCATCCCAGACAGCCGCATAGTTAGCTGTGTCAGACGTAGGGGAAAGCAACCATGAATACTTACTACTCGTTTCTTCCATCGTACTCATCATCCAGTTACTTGCTTTTACGCCACTATCATCATAACTATAAAGTTTTTGAGTTCCCCAATACGTTTCTGCTGCTGCAAATCCATAATCACTTGGGTACATTAAACTTACTTTGCCCGTCCATGTAGCCGCATTTCCTGCCCATACTTGGCATCCTTTATTACTATTTATTGTATCTCCACTTGTATTTCCGGTAGGACCTTTTCCTCCGGCACAACTTTCGACATCTCTTTCGTTTGCATAACTTTGTAATGTATTATCTCTATTATATCCATGTGTTCCTAAATAATGTTTTACTTCTACTAACTGTTGTTTTGTATTTTCGGATAAATAACTTAAATATCCTTTAACACTATTTGCATCTTGTTCTGTATTTAAAAAGTATTGTAAGCCTGCTTCTTCCCATCTATTTAATTGGGTTCCACTATCATTTTTATTCCAATATGCTGTCCATGGCGTACTTGTATATTTTATCGTATATGTTACATCTTTTGTACTACCACCTATATTTACACTGCTTACTTTATAGGTGGCTGGTAAATAACTTTCTGGTAATACTGCATCTCTCGCAACTTTAATATATTGTCCTGCTGTATCGTCTTCAAATATTCCAATTATTCTCCATTTTTCTTTCGTACCAGTATTGCTTGTTAAATATATATAGTTATTAGCCGTTGCTCCACTATATCTATATTCGATTGTCTTTCCTGCACATGCTTCTACACTTGCACATTTTGTTACATTACTTTTATCGGTTACGTCTAAGGCAATTAATTCACCACTTCCGTAGGCTTTTCCTAGTAATGTCTTTATCATACTTCCTACTTTTGGTCCTTCTGGTTCTAATGACTTTTCATTAAAATCACCCTTAACGTTTACTTTTACACTTGCGTAAATGTTCTCATTCCATTGAGCAGTTGTATAGTCACCATTATCACCTATTACGGTATCATTAC
>CANRGW010000067.1 GCA_947630205.1 uncultured Bacilli bacterium | reverse complement strand
TAAAGTATATTCTTTCTTTTCCTCTTTTAAATATATTGTTACTTTAACATTGTATTCTGGAGTTACAGTTGTATCTTTTGCGAATTGATAATCATTATTTATCTCTTTTCCATCTATATCAACAAATTTAGAGAAGATTTTATCATCCACTTCTTGCATAGATTTTAACTTATCTTGAGCCTCTTCGTTTAAACTATCTTTTTTTAGACCTTCTTCTATTTCATAGATAGAACCATCAATTGTTATTTTTACTTTTTGTTTAATATAAATTGTTATATTTTTA
Source organism: uncultured Bacilli bacterium (assembly GCA_947630205.1). GTDB lineage: Bacteria > Bacillota_I > Bacilli_A > RF39 > UBA660 > RUG591. The sequence goes on along the minus strand of CANRGW010000067.1, from coordinate 6,586 downwards.
TCTATAGAAGTTGTTTCTTCAAAAGTTTCGCCATTTTCTAAAACAAATCTTGAAAAAGTATGATTTCCTTTTGTTTTAAAACTTTCTAATTCACTTTTTTCTGCTTCTTGTAAATTAGTAAGATTTTGTTTTTCTTTTAAAGTATATTCTTTCTTTTCATCCTTTAAATATACTGTTACTTTAACATTATATTCTGGAGTTACGGTTGTATCTTTTACAAATTGATAATCAGCATCTATTTCCGTTCCCTCAGCATCAACAAATTTAGAAAAGATTTTATCATCCACTTCTTGCATAGATTTTAACTTATTTCGAGCCTCTTCGTTTAAACTATCTTTCTTTAGACCTTCTTCTATTTCATAGATAGTACCATCAATCGTTACCTTAACATTTTGTTTAACCGTTAAAGTTATGTTTTCATGAATTTCTTCATTTTCTTTAAAAGTTTCTCCATCTTTTACAAATCGTGAAAAAGTTTTATTATCTTTCGTTTTTAATTCTTGAAGTCTTGTATCAGTTATATCTTTTAAAGTCTTTCCTTCTTCTATTCTAAATTCTATTCCATCTACTGTAACAATGACATCATATTTAGGCATTATTGTTATATCTTTTGTAAAATTATAATCATCATTTATTTCAATACTTTCATCTTCTTGTTCAACAAACTTTACAAATTCTTTATTTAAAGTTTTACTATCACTTAAACTTTCTAAAAGTGTTTTTATTTCTTCTTGATTTTTAAAAGTACTATAACTATCACCCTCTAAAACATTAAAGGTTTTAGGTGATGAAAAGATTTTTATATTTAATTGTTTAAGATAATTAGGATAAATATCCATATTTTCTTTAACCGTTATAGTTTCATCATTTAAAGTTTCTACAACATCAACTATGCCATTAGCCTTAACATATTCAATATTTTTTAATTTATATATTCTTCCATCTTTATTAATAGTATCTTGATAACTTAAATCACTCTTAGAAATAGTTGAACCAATATCATAAGTTTGAACAGTTGTTGCTCCTCCTATATCTTTAATACCAACAACAGCATATTCACTGCTAGAATTATATTTAAAAAGGAAATAAACATTTTTATTAGCATAATTAATAAATTCTACTGTATCCATATAGATAAAACGATTGTTATCAGCAGGGGTATTGCTTTTTCCAAAGTTAAAAACAGCACTTCCAGCATTTAATGCTTTATCTATTATTTTAGTATTACCATGAAGATATATTATACTATCCGTACTTTTATTATCATCATCAAAAGAGAAAACATAATCAGGAGTTGCTGCACTATCTTCCCCAGAGTCTTCGGCTTGAATAGTTGTATCTTTTATATCAATAAGTAAACTCTTCTGATTAGAAATGAAAATAGCATCATCATTTCTAAAGAACTGCGACCTAGCATTAATTTTACAATTCTCACTAAAATAAAGTTTGTTGTTAGAACCATTTCGAAGATCAATAGCAATTTGCCCTCCACCAAAGGAACTATTTTTAACATTTAAAGTAATATTAGAAACATCTTTAAAAAGTATACCATCATAACTTGAATTAATTAAAGAATTATTTATATTTATTGTTGAACCACTGGCTTCACTTTCAATATTAAGAGCCGCAACATTAATTTTCGTTGGCGTTGTTGGACGTCGATAAATTTCAAAAATAGTAAGTTTATCTATATTTAAAGTAATAGGTGTTTGAATATCAACGGCATATTCATCCGTTAATTTAATAGCACTACTAGTTGAATAATTACTTAAAGAAACATTAGTTGGTACTTTTCCATCTCGCTTTTTAATAATAAGTTCAAAGGCTAAAATACTTCCTGAACCTTGTCCACGAATACTAATATTTTTATCAATCACAATTTGATTAGCAAGTCTTTCTGCTTCATTATCTGGTACATCACCATAATAAACACTATCAATTTCTATAATTGACCCTTCTTTAGCATCATCAATAATTTTTTGAAATTCATCTCTTGTTTTAACACCTGATACTTTAATTACATTATCAGCTGCAAACGTATTAGGAATAATAAATAATCCTAAAAAGAAAACTAAAATTACTACATATATCTTTCTCATTCTTTTCATATAATACCTCTTATCTTGATTTTATCATTATAAAATATCACCGTCAATTAAATACTATCTTTTTATATTCCTAAAAACAGCAAAAAAATAATAGCCCATTTAACTATTATTTTTCAGCATATTTAATAAGTTTAGCATGCATAACCATCTTTTCATCATTATTATAACAAGTTGAAAGAGTTAAAATTTTATCCGTTCCTGTAACACTTGTTTGAAATTTATACATACTCCTATCTTGCAAAACTTTTACAAATTCTGCAAATTCTTCATCGGTTTGAAATTTTGTTTTTATATAATCATTAGTTGTTTCAATATGATAAACACTAAAAACTTGCCATAATGTATTATGGGTTTTGGTTGATAATTTTATTACATGATTATCTAAATTATCATACCATGTACTTTTTAAAATATCTTTTAAAGAACTAAACATTACTCTATCTACTCTTCCATGAGCATAAAGAATTGTATTTTTATTAAGATTATTTATATCATTTCGATAATCAAGAAAAACCCAACCGGCTTCATTATAACTTTTATCAAAAGAATGATTTAAATAAAAACTATTATCACTTGCTTGAACAAAGGGATAATTAATATTAGTACCATTTACTTGTATCCAACCTACTGTATCTTGATTAATATTTTCTAATTCGGAAAAATCAACATTAATTAAAGACATTTTTATATAATCCCAATAAGGATTAGACTCAATTATTTCTTCACTTGGTTCAATTATTTGAACATTTTCTTCATCTTCTTCTTTAATTTCTTCTATTTCTACTTTTTCAATTGCTTCTTTAGTAATTTCTTTAGTATTTTTAGAGTCTTTATACCAATTTAATATTTTAATTAGAGAAAATACTAAAATAGTAATAGAAATAAGTGTCATTAAAAGAATAACAATACCTGTTTTTTTTAAACGCCTTTTTTTCATTTTACCACCTATATTATTTTATAATATTTTAAAAAGAAAATCTATGGTTTATATTTATTCATAATTTTAATAGCAACTTTTATACCATCGATAGCTGAAGTTGTAATACCTCCGGCATAACCAGAACCTTCTCCACTTGGATAAATACCTTTAATATTTGCCTCTAAGTTTTCATCACGTTTTATTCTAATTGGTGAAGATGTTCTTGTTTCAATTCCAACAAGTAAAACATCAGGATTAGCAAAACCTTTAATTTTCTTTTCAAAATTTGGAAATGCTTCTAATAAGGCTTCTGTAATATAATCAGGTAAAATATCTCTTAAATTACAAAGTTGATAAGTACCTTTTATAAAAGGTTTTATTTCGCCTAGTTCTTTAGATGGAACATTATTTTGAAAATCCTTCAAAAGTTGTAAAGGAACTTTACCATTAGCAAGTTGATAAGCAAGGGACTCTAAATTTCTTTGATAATTAATACCTGAAAGAACTTCTTCTCCATAATCTTCCTTAGAAACTGTTACAATGATAGCACTATTGGCATCTTCTGTTTCTCGTTGATAATTACTCATACCATTTACAACTAAATGATTTTTTTCACTTGAAGCATTTACAACATAACCACCAGGACACATACAAAAAGAATATACACCTCGTCTTTTCTTCGTTGTATATGTTAATTTATAATTAGCCGGTTTTAAAAATTTAGCATATTCTCCATATTGATTTTCATTTATCATCCTTTGTTTGTGCATAACGCGAATTCCAACAGCAAAAGGTTTAGATGTAATCTCTAAAGCATTTTTATATAACATTTCAAAAGTATCTCTAGCACTATGACCAATTGCTAAAATTAAATTACTACAAGGTATAATTTCTTCATCATTAACTTCAATTGCTTTTAATTCTTCCTTTTCAATTATTAAATTAGTTAATTTAGTTTGATAACGAAATTCTCCTCCCATTTTCTTAATTTCTTCACGCATACTTTTAATAACATCTCTTAAAATATCAGTTCCAATATGAGGATTTTGTAAATATAGTATTTCTTTCGGAGCACCATGTTTTACAAAAATAGAAAAAACTTTAGCAATTAAATTCTCTTTATCTTTAACTAAAGTATTAAGTTTACCATCCGAAAAAGTACCAGCCCCACCTTCACCAAATTGAACATTACTTTCTTCCTTTAAAATATTAGTTTTCCAAAAATCTTCAACATCTTTAACTCTTTCTTCAATCCTTTTACCTCTTTCAATTATTAAAGGTTTATAACCATTCATTGCTAAAAAGTAAGATGCAAACAAACCTGCTGGACCACTTCCAACAACAATTATTCGATTAGGTAATTTTAAAGAACCATGAAGATAAAATTTATTATTTACAATTGGTTCTAAATAAATATTTTCTGAAACATTGTTTTTTAAAACTTCTTCTTCCGTTTTTAAAGATACTAAAAAATCATAAACATAAAAAACTTCTTTTTTATTTCTAGCATCTAATGATTGTCTTTTTATTTCTAAATTTAAAATATTCTTTCTATCAACATGTAAAGCCTTACTAACTTTTTTTAATCTTGTATCAAAATTATCCTTATCAACTCTAATTTTTATTCCCCTTACTCTAATCATTTTTTACATACACCTTCTCCAGCTAGAATTCCACTTATCCAAGCAAAACCTAAATTATAACCTCCACATATACCATCAACATCTAATATTTCTCCTATTAAATATAAATTTTCTACTAAAAGTGACTCCATTGTTTCAACGTTAATTTCTTCTAAAGGAACACCCCCACTTGAAACTTCTGCTTCCTTAAAAGAATTAGTTCCAATTATTTTTAAAGGAAAATGTCTTAAAAGTTTAACTATTTTTTCTTTAGAAACATCTTGCCATTTACTAGCATAATCAACTTTAATTAATTTTAAAAGACAATTTATAATTTAAAAACCCTTCAAGTATTTCTCCTAAACTATAATTTAAAAGTTTTTTATCTTGTTCATCTAACCATTTTTGAAAATCATTATCACTACCTTTAAACCAAGGTACAAAATTAATTAATATTTCTTCTTGATAATTATTATCCAATCCTCTTGCTACTAAAGAACTTAAATTAAAAGTACAAATACCACTTATTCCATAATCTGTAAATAATACTTCACCTTGTTCACTTTTTATTTCTTTATTATTTTCTGAAAGTGTTAAAATTGCTTCACATCGAACGCCTTTTAATTCTTTATAAAAATTTTCTTTACCTCTTAATTGTACTAAGGCTGGTAAAACTTTTTTGATTTGATGACCAAAAGAAGATGCTAATTCATACCCCTTACCATCACTTCCTGTTTTAGGATATGATTTTCCCCCTGTTGCTAAAATAACTTTATCTGCTTGATAAACATTATTAGAAGTATAGATATAAAATTTATCTTTTTTAATAATTTTTGAAACTTCTTCTTCATATTTAATATTAACCTTTAATTTCAAACACTTGTTTACTAAGGCATTTAAAATACTTGTTGCTTGATTAGAATATGGATAATAATAACCATTAATAACTTTAGGAACAATACCTATTGCTTTAAAAAAATCTAAAACTTCATCTTGCTTTTTGGCAAGAATTTTTGCTAATAAATCTTTATTACTTGTTTGATAAGCATTAACATTGATATCACTATTCCAAAAATTACAACGACCATTTCCTGTTAATAATAGTTTCTTTCCACATTTAGTATTTTTTTCTAAAATCGTAACTTTATTACCATTTTTAGAAGCCTTAATAGCAGCAATTAAACCTGAGGCACCTCCACCTATAATAAAAATATTCAAATTATCACCCCATTGATATTTATATTATACCTTATAATTTTTAAAAACCAATAAAAAATAGTTATTTTTCAATAACTAATCTTTTAAATTAGGAAATCTTTTCTGAAATTTAAGAATTTTTAAACCTTCTTCTTGATTATTATTTTTATTTAAAAATTCTTGTAAATGTTCTTTAGCCCCTAATGAAAGAAAATCAAAATTTTCAATAGTTTCAAGAATATCACTTAATAAAACTTCTTCATGATTATAACTTTTAGCATAAGCAAATATATAATCAATTATAGTTACAATTAATCTTGGATTACATTTACTATATTCTGAATATCTAAAATCTTTAGAGGTTACAGAAATTAAAATATCAATAATTTCATTTTTCAAAATATCATCATTTAAAAAACTAATATTTGTTTCATCTTCAAACTTTTTAATTGTTGCTAAAACAATTTGTTTTAAAGTAACTAAATCTGGTTCTTTTACTTCAATAGGAGAAAATCTTTCTTCAAAAGCCTTATCTAAACTTATATATTCATAATATTCATCTAAAGTTGTGGCTCCAATTATTTTAATTTCTCCTCTACTTAAATAGGGTTTTAAAATATTAGCAAAATCAAGACTACTATTAGCCGTTCTTCCAGCTCCTATTACTGAATGAAATTCATCTATATATAAAATAATATTTGGATCACTTTCAAGTTCTTTTAAAAGTTTTCTAATTTTTT
>CANRGW010000066.1 GCA_947630205.1 uncultured Bacilli bacterium | reverse complement strand
TCTAGTTGACAAAATAGGAGAATTTGATAAAATTATTTTAGGAGGTATAAAGGATGAGTAAAATTAGTAATGTTTTGACCGAGATAGGAGTTTCTAAAGTAAGACTGGCTAAGTATTTAGGAGTTTCAAGGCAAATGCTTTATAATTATTTAGCACTTGAAAAATTAGAAGAATGGCCTTCTGAAAAAGCAACAAGATTATTACAATTATTAGAGGTTAAAAAAGAAGCAGATTTAGATAATTTAGAAATAGATGGAGAATATATTATTAAAATTGATACTAAATTAAATGAAGGTGTAAAAGTTGCTTTATCTGGTAATAATTTAATTGATTTAAAAGGTTTTAATCGGAAAGAAGCAGAGATTTTAACTGATATTATTTCTCTTTTAAAAGATAAACTTCGGGAAGATCATACTAAAGATACTTATAATACTTACGTTTACTTGTATCATTATTTACAAAGCATGGAAACTAATAAAGAATTAAAATATTTGTTATGTTTTATTTCTAAATTGATGGGTTTTACAGATCCTATGGAGTTTTTATATAATCAAGAACAACAATTTAATTTTGAAAGTATTGTTTTTAGTGCTTTCACTCTTTATAATAAAGGTGGGGCTTCTAAGAGTAGAATAGTTGACTCTCATAAAAGGTTTGTTCAAGAAATTGATCGTAAACATGAAGAGAAACTAAGTCGTACTCAAGAATTAAATACTGTTAAAGAACAAGCGTTAAAAGAACTTGGTTATACAACAATAACAGAAGATAATGCTAAAGAAGTGTTTGAAAAAATTGCGGAAATTCAATCTCGCGGAGCATAATTAAAGGTTAAAAAGGTGGTTGTATGTTTAATATTATTGAAACTGTAAATTCTTATTCTGATACTTGGAACCTTACATTTTACTATATCCTTGTATTAATAATTTTAATAGGTGCTTTTTGGGCTTATTTACAAATTTTTATTAGACCATTCAAAAAGAAAAAGCCATTAAAAGAGAACATTATATATCAAAATACGGAAGATGTTATAGAAAATTATGATGATAAAAATAAATATAATAAAAAAAATAAATACTATAAATATAAATAGTATTATTTAATGAAAGATAAATAAAAAATGCAAAAAATAATTAAGAAATTAATCAGTAAAATAGAAGAAGAGATAATTTGCTGGTGGATGGGAGAGGACTGTTAAAAAACGGTTCTTTTATTATGATAAAATGTCCATAAATGCAAATAACATAAAAAATGTAAATAATTATATAAAAAATAATATTAATTAAAATATATTTCAAAAACACATGAACAAAAAAAGAACGAGGTACGGGTCTAATTCCCGCAGCAAGTTCTTTTATTAACAATAATATAATATAATCCAAGGAAAATGTCAAATTGTTTACTAAATATTCTATGCAAGAAAATTCAAATAGTACACAAAACAATAATAAATAGTAACAATATCTTGAGACAAACTATAAAAATCAGTTTAAAAAATATGAAAATTGCATATAATATAATAAACATGTGTTGACACTTGTATATATGTGTGATACAATTATAAAGGAAAGGAGGAGAACAATTTGGTTGTCAAAAAAGTGATGAAAGCCCTCGAAAAAGATGGTTGGGTTTTGGTAAGTCAGAAAGGTTCACACATGAAATATAAAAAAGATCATAAGGGAGATATTCCGAAAGGGACTCTATCACAAATATTAAGGCTCACAGGAATTAAATTATAATTCCTGAGAGTTATTTGATAATTTAATTGTAAAGAAAATGAACAAATATTTTTATCCTGCTATATTTTCAAAAGAGGCTAATAAATATAATGTAAAATTTCTTGATTTTGAAGACATTTTTACATTTGGAGAAGATTTTGATGATGCTTATTATATGGCTCAGGATGCTTTATATAACATGTTACCAGAATATAAAGATAATCTTCCAGAACCAACATTTGATTATATGAATATTAAAGTTTCGGATGGAGATTTTATTACTATGGTTGAATTAGATATTTTAGAGCACGAGAAAAAAATATCATCTAAAACAGTTAATACTACAGTTACTATGCCTGAATGGTTGAAAAATATGGCTGATACAAAGGGATTAAATTTTTCAAAAGTATTACAAGATGGATTGAAAAAAGAATTAAATCTATTGTAATTCGTAGCAAATTTATATTAATGCAAATGACAACTAAAAGTTTTCTAAACTTTGCCTCTATTTATATAGAGGCTTTTTTTGAATAAATTTAATAGAATAGGGGAGTAACTGTGATTACTGTGATTACAAAAAATATTGTTTAAGCAAAATATTTTATTGTGTATAATAGTGAGAGAAAAAAGTTAAATTTATTTCATTATAGATTTGAAAATTATAGAATATGGTTGGTTATATATAATTGTATATATACAGCAATATAATTTAGTAATAATGTTAAGGATTAAAAATAAATATTTATACAGAACTTAACATAATATATATTATATAAAGTTACCAACTTAACATAAAATACCTAAATTAAGTATAATATTTCTGTATTTATTTATAATATTAATGATAATTATATTTACTACATGATACTAATTTAGAAAATTCATCCATATTTTTACTATTTGGAACTATTTCACCATAACAACTTAAATTAACTCCAATACCATAAATATTTATATTACTTAATTAATATGTTCTTTTATATTAATATAATTGATAAATTATCCATCTCATTTTATCTCGATTAATTATAGAACACTTTATTTATATTTTACTATCTAAATGCAATATCAATTAATTATAATGAATAATCCATTAATTAGATTTAAAATTTAATTTAATCGAGATTGATAATTATTCAACTTTTAATATCTCGATTTGTTTTACGTTACTTATAAATATGTATTTTCTTTATTAGTATTAACTATTTCATTTATTATATACTTTTTTAATATTAAAACTTCCCCTCTTCAAATACCAATTTTTGATAGGGGAAGTGTTGCAATTTTTCACATATTAATTTTTAAACTTCGCATAATATTAGTGGGTGATAAAAATGAAAAAAAGTCAAAATATGAAGAATAATAAAGTTTCTAATAGACAAAATACTTCAAAAACTTTCAGCAATAAATCTAATTCAGAAACTAATGAGTTCAACAATAATTCAAAATCATGCGATGCATGTAATAAATCTCAACATGAATGCAATAATCGTTTTGATTTAAATGATGTAGAATAGGTTAAAAAAATTATACCCCTACTCTCCTCCCTAAATACTTATTGAAATCTAGTACAAGATTTATACTACTTAAATCACATTTTTTTAAAGCATATTCAAAGACTTGTTTATTCATATTATTAATAACATTTAAGTCTTTAAAAAGAATGTTTTTAGCCTCACTAATAGTATAATCTTTACTAGGAATTTCTTTAATTGTTGATATACTTTTAATTTCTTCTAAATTCATAATAGGGTATCCCCCTATTTTTTTTATTAAAACAGCTAAATTAAGATAAAAAAGATTTAGATTTTTAATATCATTTTCTAATTCACTTAAAAAAGTACTTCTCCCCTCACCTTTGGTATTGAAATATAAATTATAGATATTATTTTTTATAATAAAAATATTTGTTAAATATTGATTTAACATATCGGCATAGTTAAATTTAATAAAAAAGCACCTCCATATTAATATATGTAAATGCCTAGAAAAGTTTATTTTAATTTATCAAGAAAACTAGTACCCATCCAAGGTTTTTCTAATTCAAAATTATCTGTAATAGTTGCACCTATATCCGATAAACTTTCTAAAATATCTAATTGATGAGGATTTTTAAAAAGTCTTGAATAAACGATAACTGGTACATTTTCTCTCGTATGATTATGACCTGGCATAGTTGGATCGCATCCATGGTCGGCTGTAATAATTAATAAATCATCAATTTCTAATTTGTTTAAAACGATAGGTATTTCAACATCTAAGGCTTCAATAGCTTTAGCATATCCTTTTAAATCGCGAGTATGTCCATATAAAGTATCAAAATCACTTAAATTAAGATAACAAAGTCCTTCAAAATTCTTTTCCATTATATCAATTAATTTATTAATACCTTCTTGATTAGAACCGGCTTTAATAATTTTCGTTATACCATAGCCATTATAAATATCATGAATTTTTCCGATCGAAATTACTTGTAAATCATTATTTTTTAAAATATCTAATACACTTTTATTAGGTGGCATTAAAGTATAACAACGACAGTTATTAGTTAAAGTATAATTACCACTTTCACCTGTAAAAGGTCTAGCAATTACCCTTCCTACTTTCCATTCTTCTCGTTTAGTTATTTCTCTTATAATTTCTGCATATTGATATAGTTCATTAATAGGAATTATATCTTCATGTGCTGCTATTTCTAGATTAGAGTCACAAGTTGTATAAATAATTAAAGAACCATTTTGTTTATGTCTATCACCAAGTTTATTAATAATACTGATAGGGTCGCCTATTATATTACCAATTATTCCTTTTTTGGTTTTGTTAGCAATTTGTTCTAACATATCTCTTGGAAAAGCCGTTTCTTCAAAAGTTTTATAAGATACATTATTTTCAATAGCCATTAATTCATAATGTCCTGATAAAGAGTCTTTACCTTTATTTTTAGGTCTCGCAATTGTATAATATGCTTCGCTTTCTTTATTATTCATAGAAAGTGTATTTAAAAAACCAAGTTTTTCTAAATTAGGAATAAACAATTCATAATTCTTGACAATATTACCTAAAGTATTAGCATCTTTATCTCCATAATTCTGAGCATCAATTGAACCACCAACTCCTAAAGAGTCAAGTACAATTAAAAATATTCTCTTAAATTTCATTTTTATTCCTCTTTTCTTATATTATATTTCATATAATCATCTTTTAATTTATTATTAACAATATGAGTATATATACTTGTTGTTGCAATATCTGAATGTCCTAATAAAGTTTGAATACTTTTTAAATCAGCACCATTATTAAGTAAATCAGTTGCAAAAGTGTGTCTCAATGTATGAGGAGTTGCATGGGTTTTAATGTTTTTTTCTTCTAAAATATTTTTTAAAATTAAATTAAAACCTTGTCTTGTTATTCCTTTACCATGATTATTTAAAAATAATTTCTCAGGTACACCATTTTGTTTTTTTATTAAACTAGGTCTAATTTCTAAATAGGCTTTTAAGGCATCTTTAGCGTAAGGGTTTAAAGGTACAAGTCTTTCCTTGCTCCCCTTCCCTTCAATTATAATAATATCATTTTGAAAATCAATACTGTAAAGTGTTAAATTAACAAGTTCAGAAACTCTAAGACCGGCTCCATACATTAATTCTAACATGGCTTTATCACGATATTTAAAAGCATTATCTAAATTAATATTTAATATTTCATTCATTTCATCTTCTTTTAAAACTGTTGGTAAATGCCTTTCTTGTTTGATACTTTCCATATTTAAAGTTACATCTTTATCTATCCTTTTCATTTTTAAAAGATAACGATGTAATTCTCTAATCGTTGTTATATGTCTAGCAATACTTTTGGCATTTAATCCCTCTTTTTTTAAATCTTGAAAATAGTCATTTATATCTTGAAGAGTAACATTATTAAAAGATTGCTTTTGTTTTTCTTTTAAATAAAGTAAATAATTTTCTAAATCACAAGTATAATTGTATATAGTATTCTTTGAGAGTTTTCTTTCTAAAGATATGTAACTAATATAATCTTTTATATCATCTTCCATAAATACCACTATTTCATTATAACATAATTTATTTAAAGTAACAATTCCTAATTAATAATCATTTCTTTTTATTTTTAGACGTGATAAAATATATTTAAAAGAGGTGATAGAATGGATAAACCTTTAGCTATTAGGTTAAGACCTAATTCTTTAAAAGATTGTTTAGGGCAAAAACATTTAATAGGACCTAAAAAAGTTTTAACTAATTTAGTTGATAATAAAAAGATTTTTTCCATGATTTTATATGGTAAACCTGGTATTGGCAAAACTAGTATTGCTTTAAGTTTAGTAAATGATTTGAAAGTTAGATATCGTGTTTTAAATGCAACGATTAATGATAAACATGATTTTCAAGTTGTCTTTGAAGAAGCCAAAGTTTATGATGGGATTGTTTTAATATTAGATGAAATTCATCGTTTAAATAAAGATAAACAAGATTTATTATTACCTCAAATTGAAAGTGGTTTAATTACTCTTATTGGTATGACAACAAGTAATCCTTTTCATAGTATTAATCCAGCCATTAGAAGTCGTTGTCATTTATTTGAATTAAAGCCTTTAGAGGAAGAAGATATTTTAGAGGGATTAAGAGTTGCTATAAAAAAAGATGTTTTAAAAGATATTGAAATAGATGATGAAAGTTTAAATTATATTGCTAGAGTTTCAGGGAGTGATTTAAGATATGCTTATAATTTATTAGAACTTGCCTATTATTCTTCTTCTAACCATAAAATTGATTTAGAATTTCTTAAAAGTATTGATAATAAACATAATTTTTTTCATGATAAAAATGAAGATGGTTATTATGATGTTTTAAGTGCTTTTCAAAAATCAATTCGGGGAAGTGATGTACATGCAAGTTTACATTATTTAGGTAGATTATTAAAAGCCGAAGATTTAGATAGTATTTTTCGAAGACTTACTGTTATTTGTTATGAAGATATTGGTCTTGCTAATCCTAGTATGGGACCAAAGGTTATGGCAAGCATTATGGCTGCGGAAAGAGTTGGCTTACCAGAAGCAATTATTCCCCTTGCTGATGTTGTAATAGAACTTGCTTTATCTCCTAAATCTAATAGTGGTGTTACGGCCATTAATAAAGCACTTCAAGATATTGAAACAGGAAGATGTGGTAATCCTCCTAACCATATTAAAACTACTTCTAAAGATTATAAATATCCTCATGATTATCCTAATGCTTGGGTTAAACAA
>CANRGW010000065.1 GCA_947630205.1 uncultured Bacilli bacterium | reverse complement strand
GTATGAAAGTAGAAAAATTTAAAAGTTTGGAAGGTGATGAATAATGAAAAAACAAACAGTAGGTAGAGATCAATTAGGTAATATTGCTCCTAAATTTGCTGAATTAAATGATGATGTATTATTTGGGGAGGTATGGAGTAGAGAAGATAAATTGGGAGCTCGGGACAGAAGTTTGATAACGATATCAGCCTTATTTGCACAAGGTTTGTTTCCTCAATTAAAAGCACATTTAGCAATTGGAAAAGAACATGGTCTTACAAAAGAGGAAGTTGTTGAAGTAGTAACACAACTTGCATTTTATGCTGGTTGGCCTAAAGCTTGGAGTACTTTTCCTTTAATTGAAGAAGTATATGGAAGTGATAAAAATGAATAAAGAAGAATTTGATAAAGTAAATGTCTTTGGATTAGGACAACCAAATAATGCTTATGCAGACTATTTTAGTGGTCAAAGTTATTTAAACCCTATTGCAAAAACTGAAAATGGTATTAGTTTTGCAAATGTAACATTTGAACCAGGATGTAGAAATAATTGGCATATTCACGCAGCAAAATCCGGCGGGGGACAAGTTTTAATTTGTACAGCTGGATATGGATATTATGGGGAAGAAGGAAAAGAAGTCCAGAAATTATCTCCAGGTGATATTGTCGTAATTCCTGCAAATGTAAAACATTGGCACGGTGCAAGAAAAGACTCTTGGTTTAGTCATATTGCTGTAGAAGTACCTGGTGAAGAAACGGAGAATATTTGGTTAGGACCTGTATCTTTAGAAGAATATAATAAATTGGATAATTAATAAATGATTATAAAAAGATTTAGGTACATGAATATAATTTTATTTAATTAAAAAAGTAATATAATTTTCTTTTATTCTTATGAATAAGTGAAGTTTAAAATGTCGTAAATTGTTGAAAGGTTTTTATCACGTACTTTCATGCAATAAAAAACTGTGAAATATTTTTCCACAGTTTTACTTTTTTTCAAAATAATTAATAATATAATATAAAATACTAGAGATAACGGCTAAAACAAAAACCGAAGTTATAACTAAATTAATATTAAAGACTTGTGAACCATACATTATCAAATAACCAAGTCCTTCTTTTGATACTAAAAGTTCTCCCATAATGACACCAATTAAATTCATACTAACATTTACTTTCATAGTATTAATAATATTTTTGCGATTAGCAGGTAAAACGACTTTAGTAAAAATTTGTTTTTTAGATGCTTTCATACTCTTTAAAAGAGTTATATAACTTTTATCAGTATTCATAAAGAAAGTATAAAAGTTAATAATTGTTATAAACAATGATATCATTAAACTCATAATGATAATAGATTTCATGCTGGCTCCAACCCAAATAATAATTAAAGGACCTAAAGCAACTTTTGGTAATGAATTTAAAATAGTCAAATAAGGGTCAAAAACTTTAGCAAGAAAACTATTCCACCATAAAATACTAGCAATTAAAAAGCCAATTCCTAATGATAATAAGCAACTTATTAAAATTTCATATAAAGTAATCAAGATATGATTAAGAAAATTATTGGCACTTATTAAACTACTAATAGTTTTTATTATAGAACTAGGTGAAGAAAATAAAAAATTATTAATAAGACCTAATCGACTTAAAAATTCCCAAATTAGAAATAGAACGATAATTATACTAGCCTGGCTTACATAAATTAGACATTTTCTTTTTTTAGTTTTCTTTAGAAAATTTACATGTTCTTCACTATAAGTGTACATCTAAATCCCTCCATATCATATCATAATAAGTATTAAATTCAGGGGCTTTTCTGTTTTCAGTTGGCAATCCACTATTAGTTAAGTTTACATTATATATTTTTTTAACTTGACAAGGTCTTTTGGTTAAAACAACAACTCTATCAGATAAACTTAAAGCCTCAGCCACATCATGGGTAATTATTAAAACTGTTTTACCTTCTGATTTAATAATTTTATATAAATCATTAGAAAGTGCTAATCTTGTTTGATAATCAAGGGCACTATAAGGTTCATCTAATAATAAAATATCAGGATTAGTTGCTAAAGTTCTAATAAGGGCAACCCTTTGTCTCATCCCCCCAGATAAACTAGTAGGATATTTGTCTTTAAAATCATGAAGTCCATATTTATCCAATAATTCATGGACTTTTTTAATATTTTCATCTGTCTTTTGATTAATAATTTCTAATCCAATCAAAGCATTTTCAAGAACCGTTCGCCATGGCATTAAACTATCACTTTGTAACATATAACCAATTTTTTTACGACCATTAAAAAGAACTTTTCCCTCACTTTTATCTTCAAGTCCAGCTAATATTCCTAAAAAAGTAGATTTTCCACATCCCGAAGGTCCTACAAATGAAATTATCTCTTTTTCTTTAATATCAATATTTAAATTATCTATTGCTAAAGTTTCCCCATCTAAATCATGATAAATTTTTTTTAAACCACGAATAGACAAAATATTTTCTGGCATAATATTCCTCCATCTAAAAGTATTTTATGAATAAACTAGTTTCTGGTTTGGTTAGATATAATAGTTTTTACTAAATATTTTAAGTCCTTTTAATTTTTTTAATATTTTTTAATGGCAAAAAAAAATACAAGAAAAATCTAAAAGTATAAAAGTAGACAATTAATTATAAAGTTTAAAATTATAAAGAAAATTATTTCTAAGAAATATTATCTAAAAACAAATATCTTAATATTTTTTTAATTAAATCAAAAACTTTTTTTTAAAATTATGTTATAATAAAATTAATTTAAGGAGTAGTTAATGGAAATAGATATTGAAAGATTGAAAGAAGATTTAATGAGTTATTTTGGAAGTGCTATGGAAGTATTTCCTATTGCCGTTATGGATTTAGGAAAAGTTGAAAAAGCAACCCCTTTGGAATTAATTGAAATTGCTCGAGAAAATAAATTTGATTTAAATAATTACGTTATATCTAGTTATAAAAAAGAAAGATAAAGTATATGAAAATTCAAAAAAATATCATTATAGGTTATTATTTTAAGTATGTAGTTTTTCTTTTAGTCTTTAAAAATATTCATTATCTTTTAGGAATTGGTATAAATAACTTGTTAACTTTTCCTTTAGTTTTTATTCCAATTGCTTATTTAGTTGTAAAATTTTTATTTTATCATGATTTAGAAAAAAGAAATTTAAATCGGAAAGATTATTTGTTATATATAGTTATAGGTTACAGTGTTTTAAATTTTCTTTTTTTAATGCCAATTCTTTATGATTTATCTATTGTTCTGATGCTTTTAATAATTAAAGATCAAAAAACGAATGAAAGTTTAATAATTGAGAAAAATATTCGTGAATACTATGAAAATAAAGAAAATAATTCTAAAAAGTAAATATAATTTAGAATTATTTTTTTATATCTCTTGACAAATGTTATATACTGTTATATAGTGTTATAGAAAGGTGATTTCTTATGCATATAATTATAAGTAATAGTAGTCCTGTTCCTATTTATGAACAAATAAAAAAAACGATTATAGAACAGATACTTAATAATGAATTATTAGAAAATGAACCGCTTCCTTCTATTAGAACTTTAGCAAGTGATATTAAAATAAGTGTTATGACGGTTAAAAAAGCGTATGATGAATTAGAAAGTGAAGGGTATATTAAATCAATTCAAGGAAAAGGTACTTTTGTTGCTCCTAAAAATAATGCTTTAGCTTTAGAAAATGCTCAAAAGGAAATTGAAAGTAATTTAGAAAAAGCCATTACTTTAGCAAAAAAATATAAAATACCAAAGAAAGAATTGATTGCCTTAATAGATATTTTTTATGGAGATGATGATAAATGAAAAAAGCAATTGAAGTTAAAAATTTAATAAAAAGTTATGGAAATAATTTTCAATTAGGTAAAATAAATTTAGAAATACCTAGTGGTCTTATAGTTGGTTTAATAGGAGAAAATGGTGCCGGGAAGACAACCCTTTTAAAATCTATTTTAAATATAATAAAGTATAATGGAGAAATAAAAATATTTGATAAAGATAGCCAAAAAGAAGAAAGTATTATTAAAGAAGATATAGGTGTAGTTTTAGATGATATGTTTTTTCCTGAAATTTTAACTCCTTCTGATATTTCTTCAATAATGCAAGGTGTTTATAAAAATTGGGATAAAGATTTGTTTTTTAAATATCTAAAAGATTTTCATTTAGAACCTAATAAATCTTATAAAACTTTTTCTAAAGGAATGAAAAAGAAATTGGAAATAGCAACCTCTTTAGCACATCATCCTAAACTACTTATATTAGATGAACCTACAAGTGGACTTGATCCTATTGTAAGAGGTGAAGTATTAGATATCTTTTTAAATTTTATTCAAGATGAAGAACATACAATTCTTTTATCAACCCATATAACTAGTGATTTAGAACATTTGGCTGATAGAATAGTTTTCTTAGATGCTGGACAAATAATTTTTGATAAATCAAGAGATGAATTACTAGATAATTATGGTATTTTAAAATGTTCTGAGGAAGATTTTTCTAAAATAGATAAAAACGATATCATATCATATAAAAAAAGTAAATATGCTTATGAAGTTTTAATTACTAACAAAAATAAAATATCTAAAAAATATAAAGATTTAGTTGTTGATAAAATAACAATTGATGAATTAATGGTTTTAATGATTAAAGGAGAAAAATAATGATAGGATTAATAAAAAAAGAGTTTTTGATGCTTAAAAGTAATATAAAAACTTTAGGAATTATCATAATAATATATGTACTCATGGCTATTCAAGGTTCTTTAAGTATATCTTCTATACCTTCTTTTTTAGGAACTTTAATAATGGTTTCTAATTTCAGTTATGATGAATTTAATAAATGGGATGCTTATTTGATTACTTTACCAAATGGTCGAAAAAATTCTGTAAAGGCTAGATATATATCAACGATTATTTTAAATTTAATTATAACCTTGTTTGTTATTCTTTTAGGAATTTTAATATCCTTAGCCAAATCACAACCTATTATATATAAAGATTTTCTTTCCGAAATGTTTATAACTTTTTTAATAGCAATAGCTATGCAAAGTTTTATTTATCCTATTACTTATAAATTTGGTATGGAAAAGTCACGAATTTTAATATTTATATTCATTTTTGCAATTATTGCAATAGGTAGTATTATCATAGAATATGTTAATTTGAAATTATCTAGTATTTTCATTAATTTTATAAATAATTTTTGGTCAACTCTTATTCCGATAACTGTTTTAATAATTTTATTACTATCTTATAAAATATCCGAAAGAATTTATTCAAAAAAAGAATTTTAATATTAAAAAGTGTTAAAGTGTAACTTTTTAAACTATTCAAAAAAGTAGTAAAAAATGTCGACTTTAATGCTTTCTTTTTGTTATAATAAAATATAAAGAAAGAAGGATGTCAAATGAATTTTGAAAACAAAGTTGTTGTTATAACAGGAGGAACGAGAGGAATAGGTCTAGAAACAGCAAGATCTTTTCTTAAAATGAAAGCAAAAGTTGTTATTTTTGGTTCTAAAGAAGAAAGTGTTAATAAGGCTCTTAGTACTTTAAAAGAAGAAGGGTATGAGGCTTTAGGATATTATCCTAACCTTAACGATTATGAAGAAGTAAATGAAACTATTAAAAAAATTTATGATAAATGGCAAAGAATTGATATTTTAATTAATAATGCTGGTATCTCAGCAAATAAAAAAATTGAAGAAACAACAGAAGAAGATTTTAAAAATATTATGGATTTAAATGTAAAGGCTATTTTTAATACTTCTAAAGCAGTTGTTCCTTATATGAAAAAAGCAAATAGAGGAGTTATTTTAAATACTAGTTCAATGGTTAGTATTTATGGTCAACCATCAGGAGTTGGTTATCCTGCTAGTAAGTTTGCCGTTAATGGCATTACTAAATCTTTAGCTAGAGAATTAGCCCCTTTTAATATTCGAGTAAATGCTGTTGCTCCTGGAATAATTAAAACAGATATGGTAGCATCTTTAAAAGAAGAAATGATAGCCCCTCTTATAAATAAAATTCCTTTAGGAAGAATAGGAGAACCAAGTGATATTGCTAATGCCTTTTTGTTCTTAGCAAGTGATATGGCAAGTTATATAACTGGAGTTATATTACAAGTAGATGGAGCCGCTTATAATTAAAAATTAGGAGATTTTTATGTTTAATCAGAAAAAAGTTATCATATTTGATATGGATGGAACCCTTATAGACTCAATTGGAATTTGGAACGAAAGTGATATTTCCTTAATAAAAAGATTAGGCTGTAAAAAAAATATAGATTTAAAAACAATTCAAAAAGAACGTGAAGAAACTTTAGGACTTCTTTCTAAGTCTTTAAATCCTTATTTAGATTATTGTAAAGTTTTAAAAGAAAAATATAATTTGACTAAAACTCCTGAAGAAATATATAAATTAAGATATGAAATAGCAAATGAATATTTAATTAATAATCTTGATTATAAACCTTATGTTCCTCTTTTTTTAAAAAAATTAAAAGAGAAAAAATATATTTTAGTAATAGCAAGTACTACTATGCAAAAAAATATTGAAATTTATAAAACTAAAAATAAAAATATTATTAAAAAAGCCCCTCTTGATGAATATTTTTCTTTGATTTTAACGAAAGAAGATGTTAAAGAAAGTAAACCAAATCCAGAAGTTTATTTAAAAGTTTTAGAAAAGTTAAATGTTTCTAAGGAAGAATGCTTAATTTTTGAAGACTCTTTAGTGGGAGTTCAAGCCGCTAAAAATTCCGGAATTGAATGTGTTGCAGTCTATGATGAATATGCTGATGTTAATCGTCGTGAAATTAATGAATTGGCTGATTATCATATAAATAGTTATCAAGAAGCAATTGCTTTATTAGATAAATAAAATAGATAAAAAAATTAGAAATAGGTTATACCTATTTTTCTTTAGCAAGTTTATTAATTAAAAAGTCAAGTGCAACTTTTGAATAGTTATAAAATTGTCTTAAAGAGCATTAAA
>CANRGW010000064.1 GCA_947630205.1 uncultured Bacilli bacterium | reverse complement strand
TAAATAAACTCCATCTTTAACTTTTTGAGCAGTTCCAGTTTTTCCTCCTATTCGATACCCATCAATATAAGCATAACGTCCTCCTCCTCTAGCAACAACACTTTCTAAAGCATAACGCATTGTCTTAGAAGTCTCTTCACTAATTGTTTTCCGAATAAAAGTTTTTTGATTAGAAACAATAACACTATTGGTAACTGGTTCATTTATACTTTTAACAACATAAGGTTTATATAAAGAACCACCATTAACAACACTACTAACTGCTGTTACTTGTTGAATAGGCGTTACACTAATTCCTTGACCAAAAGCAGAAGTTACTAACTCTAATTCTCCTACTTTTTCAAGAGGAAACATAATTCCTTTTGCTTCACCATTTAAATCTATACCAGTTTCTTCACCAAAACCAAATAAATCAAAATAAGAAAATAAACGTTCTTTACCTAATAATTGACCAAGTTTTACAAAACCCGGATTACAAGAATTTTCTAAAACCTGTAAAAAAGTTTGATCACCATGTCCTCCTGATTTCCAACAACCAATTCTTGAACCATTTATCCGAACACTTCCAGAGTCAAAAAAATGGTCATTATAAATATCTATGACTTTTTCTTCAACCGCGGTACTCATCGTGATAATTTTAAATGTAGAACCAGGTTCATAAGTCATCCAAATTGGTAAATTTCGATTTAAAACTTCGGTCTTAAATTTTTTATAACTATTAGGATTAAAAGTTGGTCTACTTGCCATAGCAAGAATTTCACCATTATTAGGATCAATTACAACAGCTAAGGAATTATCAGGTTTTAAAGTACTTTCAACATTATTTAATTCTCTTTCAATTGCTAACTGAATATTAATATCAATTGTTAAAGTAATATTCATACCACTTGCTGGTTCTAAATAAATTTCCGATAAATTAATTTTATTACCTTTGGCATCACTAAAATATTTAATTGCTCCATTTTCTCCTTGCAAATATGAGTCATATATAAGTTCAATCCCCCCTAAACCTTGATTATCAATTCCAACATAACCTAAAACATGAGCTAATGCTTCGCCATAAGGATAATATCTTTTACTCTCTTTAACAAGATAAACTCCAGAAAATTCATAACTTTCTATTTTATCAGCAACTTCATAACTTAAACGTCTTCCCTCAGGATGAACTCTTTCAATTGAAGTCTTTTTATAAACATGTTTTTGCATCTCTTCATAAGAAACATTTAAAATATCTGCTAAAACTTTCGTAACCTCTTCTTTATTCTTAATTTGATTAGGAACTAAAACTAAAGATGTTGTTGTAATATTATCTGCAAGAACAACACCATTTCTATCAAGAATTAATCCCCTATTGGCTTCAATAGGTAAATCACGACTCCAAAGGTCAGTTGCTAAACTAGAAAGTTTTTTATAATCAATCATTTCTATATAAACTATTTTTAAAAATATTACAGTAAAAAAACTAATAAAAAAAATTAAAACTAATTTAATTCTACTATCTATCTTCCTATTAAACATATATTCACCACTTAAATATATGTTTTTTTTAAAATTATATTAAGACTTTAAAACGACTTTCAACATAATTGTTAGAAAAAAATCAAACGAAAAAGCAATTAAAAGAAGATAAGTATAAATATTTGGTAACTTCTTTAACAATTTTTTTATTTTAGGATAAACTAAATAAATATTTAAAGTTCCTAAAACTCCCCAAATAAGAGAATTAGTAACACAGATATATTTTCCAAGAGAGTCATGATGATTACTATAATTCCATAAATCGACATGAAAAATAAAATGTAAAAGATGACCACCTATAAATTCTATAAAAGATAAAACAATTGTAAAAAGAAGAAAATACATAATTATTTTTAAAAACTTATTTTTAATTTTTACTCTTTTTTCAAGATATTCATAAATAATAATTGAAATTAAAACACCTATTCCATAAACAAAAGTATAAGGTCCAAAGAAAATACCACTATAATTTTTTGACTTAGTAATTTTATATAAAGTACTTTCCATTATAAAACCGAATATTGAATATAAAAATATATAATTTATATAAAGCATTTTATCACCATTATTATTATGAACTTTTCTAAAAGAAAAAAACGACTAAATTTGCCGTTTTTATTCATTTACACTTGGTTTTGTATATTTGGAATTGTCAAAGCCAAGAATTAAACTAAAAATAATTGGTAAGAAAATTAAACCTACTCCAAAGCCACTACTTTTACCAAAGCATTTTGCTAAATTATAATATGCAACTAAACTCAATACAGCAAATACAAAAGCACCAACCAAAGGTATAAAGATTAAGAAAACATACCATCCTTTCATTCCTACCATTTCAAATAAAACATATTGAGAATAAATAGGAACAATTGAATTCCATCCTGGTCTTCCGGCCTTTGTAAATATTTTCCAATAAGCAATTATTGATACTACAGTTATAGCAAGAATAAATATTCCATAAGTTGTTATAAAACTTTGTAATTCTTCCATAATTTTTAAACTGCTACTATCCATCAAACTCCTCCTTTCTTTAAAAATAATATATCATAATTTCTTTTATATGAAATTTTTTTTCAAAGAACGAGTTATTTTTGCTTTTTCGCTTGTTCTCTTTTTTGTAAATCTCTAGCAACTGGTGCAAATAAACCATTAAGATTATCAGGAATTTCTTCAATCTTAAAAAACTTTAAATCTAAACTTTCTTCATCTAATTTTATATTTCCACTATAAGTATTTGTTTCAAACATTATACTAACAATATAGGCTTCATCACCATTAGGATAAATATGATGCCCTTCTTTTCCTGAATATATTTTAAAAATCTTTAAATCATCCGGATTTAAATCTAAATTTGTTTCTTCTTTCGTTTCTCTTATAATAGTATCATAGATGGTTTCACCTAATTCCATCGCTCCTCCAGGATTTCCCCATAAGCCATCATCACTTCTTTTTTGTAATAAAACTTCACCCTTTTGATTAAAAATTAAAACTCCACAGCCACAAAAGAAAATTGGTTTATGACCAACATATTTTCTTATATTTTCAACATATCCCATAATATTTACTCTACTACCTTATCTTTCTTTTTTATAACAACACCCCGATTTTTACAAGAGTCCTTACCTTCTGGACAATAACCTAAAACTTCACATGTTGGACCTAAACCACTTCCAATAAGAGGTGCAACCATTTTAACTTCTTTAACCATATCCTTAGCAATTTTTCTAATCGCATATTGAGCCTTATTACAACATCTCATTCTACTTATCCACATTAAAGTTCGTCCATTCATAGTTGTATAAATATTACAAGCATTACCAGATAAATAAAAATAAACCAAATCCTCATCTCTGACTCCTAATTCTTTAAATTCTTCCATTACTTTTTTATTTTCTATAAATACTTTTTTATATTCTTTTAACCAACATTTTTCAATAGATTTAGGAGTAAAATAATTTTCTAAATCCCACATAGGAACAAAATCAGGTATTAAAATAGAATGCATTCTATGTCTTGTAATATGAGTTAAAACAGCAAGTTCAATTGGTATTTCAAACGAAAAATTAACTTGTTCTAATTCTCTTTGATTTTTACTATAAATTAATCCTTTTATTAATTTCTTTTCGATATCTTTATCTTTTTCTTTTAATTCCAGAAGCATTTTTTTAGCCTCTCGCATACTAATTTGATATCTTGTCATTAAAATATTACAAAGAACTATTCTATCAGCATCTTCTGTATAGTTAGTCATATTAACTTTAGGAAGTAATTTACCTTGTTGAGGCCTATTAAACATTTTATCAACAAACTTATATTGATCAGTATAACAAGGATTATCTTTTTCTTTTTCTAAAGCTTTAATCAAATAAGGAGCATATTTAATAATAATATTTTCAAACTTTTTACCAAGTTCATAAACTTCTGTAATTTTAGACATTTTTCCATATAATAAATCACAAGTAATTCTTAAAAATTCATTAGCATCACAACCCATAATAATATTACTGTTAAAGCAATAAGGTAAAATATAACGACAATCTTCAACAGGTATTTCTAAATCAACTAATTCACCATATTTTTGAAATAAAGACTCCATGTGTTCTTTATATTTTTCTTGTAAACTTTTATTATTTTTTAAAGTATTACCATCATTATCTTTAAAATTAGGTACATAAAAACCTACATTTCGAAAATCAACATTTCTTCTTGATTTAATTGTAAAAGATGTTAAACGATAAGAAATTAAAATTTGTTCAATTAAAACCGAAACATCTTCTAAAGCAAAAACTAAATAGTCATGTTCAGCAATTGATTTATGACCATATCCAACAACAGCTCTTGCTAACTTTAAATTATCTTCATAACTTTTATGATTTTCAAATACTTCTGTAACGGTACCAGATGACCTTGATAAATTACCAGCTGATGAGACAATTTGAATTCTTTTTTCTATTTCTTTTTTGGTATTACTACCTAATAAAACTACTTTCATAAACATATTCTCCTTTATTATTGTTCCTATAAAGAATATATCACAGTCTTGAAAATAAAAAAAGTTTATTTTCAAAAATTGACATTTTTCTTACTTATTAATGAATTTATAATTCTCTTTTAAAATTTAATAAACTAACATTTTGGATTTTAATTTACCTTTTTTCTATCTTAAATTCATAAAAAAAGGATATTTTTTTTATTTTTTTAGAAAAATTAAGCATTTTATTATTTACAAAAAAAGATTACTTTTATATAATATCCTTGTAATTAGAGAGGAGAGAAAATTATGAAAAATAAGTTCATAAAAATTTGTTTTTTAACAATATTGTTAATGTTAATAATTCCTATTATGACAGTTTCAGCAGCAGATAAATTGTTACCAAAAGCTTATGATAATTTGAATATTAATTTAATAAAACATTCTTATTTAGTAGCAACTGATAATGGTTATATGCGTGTATTTTATGA
The DNA here is from genome assembly GCA_947630205.1 of uncultured Bacilli bacterium. Classification (GTDB taxonomy): domain Bacteria; phylum Bacillota_I; class Bacilli_A; order RF39; family UBA660; genus RUG591. The sequence goes on along the minus strand of CANRGW010000064.1, from coordinate 2,051 downwards.
TGAGAATAAAATCAATATAGAATACTATGATAATAATTTTAACATCACTAGTAAAAAAACTGTGGCAATGGAATTAAAAATCTTTGGAGGATTTTTTGCTGGAAATGATGCCTATTATTTGGTTGAAGGACAAAATAATACAAATGAAGACAACAATGCAGAAGTAATCCGTGTAATTAAATATGACAAAAATTGGAAAAAATTAGGAAATGCCAAAATAACTAGTAATCTAAAAATGTTTATTGGTGGTGAGGTTCGTATCCCTTTTGATTATGGCTGTGTTGAAATGACAGAAAATAATGGATACCTTTATATTGTAACAGGACATGAAGGATATGTTGATGAAGAAATAGGTCAAGGACATCAAGGGCTTTTAATGATTAAAGTAGATGAAAAAGCTATGACAGGAGAAATTGTTGATAGTAACTTATGGCATTCATTTGCTCAATATATTGACTACAAAAATTCTAATTTTTATCTTTTAGAATTAGATGAAGGTTCACGATATACTAAATTAACAAAATATGATGAAAAAACTTTAAATAGTAAATCTATACCTTTACTTAGATATGGTGGAGACAGAACATCTACTTGGGCTGTTAAAACTTATTCTAGTGTAGATGGAATGGCTATATCTTCTAATAATATTCTCACCGTTGGAACTTCAATTGATCAAGAAAAATATGATAGTTTAACTTCTTCTACTTCTCACAATATTTATCTTAGTGTAACTCCAATAAATAATTTTACAGAAAGTGCTAGCAAAGTTATTTGGTTAACAAAATTTCAAAATGATGGTAAAAGTTTCCTAGGAGTTAAAATAACTAAAGTTAATGATAATCGTTTTATGATTTCTTGGGAAGAATATGATAGTACAAAAGAAGCAAGTGTTGATGATACTTTATCTGGAAGTACTTTACATTATATATTTGTAGATGGAAATGGTAAACAAATTGGTGAAGAATTTAAAGCAGCAGCACCTATATCTGAATGTAATCCAATCGTTAAAGATGGAAAAATAGTTTATTATGCTGCAAGTGATAATATGGTTAATTTTTACACAATAGATGGAAGTACTGGTAAATTTAGTAAAAAGACATATAGAGTTGCAGGTGAAAATGTATCTTGGACTTTAAAAGATGGTACACTTACTTTCTCTGGTACTAATAAAATCGTAATTGATAGTAGTCCTAAGCCAAGATTTCCTCTTTCTTCCGCAAATTCAATGTTTTCTTATTCTTCAAGTGATAATGCTTGGAAACCTATAAGAGATAAAATCCAAAAAATTGTAATTGGGGATGGAATAACAGCAATACCTGATGAAGCATTTAGTAGTTTTGGTAATCTTACAGAGGTTACAGTTGGAAATAGTGTTACAAGTATTGGTAAAAAAGCTTTTTACCGTTGTAGTAATTTAGAAAAAATAAGTATACCTGCTAGTGTAAAAAGTATTGGCGAAGATTTTCTTTGGACTGGATCTTATTATATTTCTGACGATAGTCATGTTGTAAGGGCCGTTATATATGCACCTACGAACTCTTATGCTCTTGATTATGCTAAGAAAAATAATATACGTTATGTTGAAGAAATAGTACTTTCTCAAGTAAAAAATTTAAATACATCAAGTCAAACAACTAATTCAATAACCTTGAGTTGGTCAAAAGTAACTGGTGCTACTGGTTATAATGTTTATAAATATAATACCTCAACGAAAAGTTATGACAAAGTTGCATCTGTTTCTAGTAATTCTTACACTGTTAAAAGTTTAAGTGCTAATACTACTTATAAATTTAAAGTAAGGGCATATAAAAAACAAGATGATAAATACTACTATGGTGAATATTCAAGTGAGTTTGAAACAACAACATCACCTAAAGCTGTAACTAGTTTAACTGCTACTAAAGAAACTAATAATTCTATAACTTTAAGTTGGAACAAAGTAAATGGTAATAATGTTAGATACGTAGTTTTCAAATATAATACTTCAACAAAAGGATATGAAAAAATTGCAACTGTTTCTAACGCTTCTTCATATACCTTTAAAAATTTAA
>CANRGW010000063.1 GCA_947630205.1 uncultured Bacilli bacterium | reverse complement strand
TAATAAACACTTAAAACAAGTGCCAAACTTGTTAAAGTTAAAAACCACAACCCTTGTTTATTAACCATATAAAGTCCTCCTAATTCATTATATTTAGAAGAGAAAAAATTATTACTTAAAAAAGAAGATAACTATTCATCTTCTTTATCCTCTATTAAAGTTATATTATCTTCTTCTATTTGCACATTGGAAATAGAGTCAAATTTTTTCTTAATTTTATCGGTTGTAATATTAAAAGCTTCTACATCTTTATTAACAGTTAAAATACTTTTCGATAATTTATCAAAACGGTCTTTAAATCTTGTAAATTCAATACCTAATTTATTTAATTCTCTTCTTATAATACTAGCATTTTTATCTCTTTCAATATTTTGAATTATCATAAGTATCATTGTCAAAGTAGAAATTAAAGTTGTAGGACTTGTTAACCAAACACGTTTTCTATAAGCATATTCAACTAAATCAGGATGATAAGCATTAATTTCAGCAAAGATTGCCTCAGCCGGAATAAACATCATGGCTTGATTACTTGTTTCTCCTTCAACAATATATTTAGAACTTATGTCGTCTATATGTTTTTTTACATCTAATTTAAATTGTTTAGAAGCAAGATTTCTCGACTCATCACTTTTATCTTTAGAAACCATAATTCGGTAGTTTTCTAAAGGAAATTTAGAGTCAATTGCTAAAGTCTTTAAAGGTTCAGGAGCAAAGATAACCGAATCGGCTATAAAACCATTAGATAATTTATACTGAGTTCTATATAAAGACTCATTCTTATCACCAAAGACATTTTCTAAAATATTATAAAGATTAACTTCGCCAAATATTCCTCTTGTTTTCTTATCAGTTAAAATATTCTCTAAAGAAACAATATCAATTGATAAACTATCAATTTTCTTTTGGGCTTCATCAATTTTCGATAATCTTTCCAAAACATTAGTAAAAGTTTTATTGGTTTTTTCAAAATTCTCATCAATTCGCGTATTTACTTTATTATTTATTTCATTTAACTTCGTTTCTAATTTATCATTAACTTTATCAAAATGCCCTACCATTTCTTTTGAAACTGTTTCTTTAAAAAGAGAAAATTCTTTATTAATACTAACTTCAAATTTACCAAGTCTTTCTAATAAATCTAAAACTCCCCCAGTATTTCTTTTATTTTTTAATTGACTTAAAAGGGTAATATTTAAAATAATTAAAAGCAAAACTAAGCCTAAAATTACATAAGTAACAATATCCATTAAACTTCTCCAATCACCGTAATTATCATAGGACGACATTCTGTTTCTTCATAGAAATATTTTCCTAAAGTATTACGAATTTCTTGTTTTATAGTATTATAATCAACATAATTACTTGTAGTATTATTTTTAATTATTCTTTCAGAGATAATACTACTTTCTTTTAAAATATCCATATTATCTTTAACATAAATAAATCCTCTAGTTAATATCTCTGGACCTGCTAATATTTCTTTCGTTTTCTTATCAAGAGTGGCTGTTACTAAAACAATACCAGCTTCTGCTAACATTTCTCTATCTTTTAAAACTAATTCTCCAACATCATTTTGACTTTTACCATCAATTAAAGTTTCATCAACTTTAATATGTTCTTGTTTTTCAACTAATTTACCATTAATAAAAGTTACAACATCACCATTTTGTTTTAATAAAATATTTTCTTTCTTTAAACCTATTCTTAAAGCCAAATTAGCATTTTGAACTTGGTCTTTATAATTTCCTTTTATAGGAAAATAATATTTAGGTTTCATCATATTAATCATCATCATTAAATCTTCTTGAGAAGGATGAAATAATAAATGTTCTTTATTTGATAAGGCTATGACATTAATTTTCTTTCTAGCAAATTCATCCATTATCATAACCATTCTTTTTTCAACTCCTAAATACATAGGTTCCGTTATGAAAATAGTATCATCACTTCCAAGTTTTATGAATTTATCATTATCTTTTAAAATTCTTTCTAAATTAGCATAAGGTTTTTCTTTCAAATCACTTATTAAAACAATTACGCCTTTTTCATTTAAATCGTTTAAATCACCTATTTTTGTTTTATTAATACTTAAATATTTAAGTTCTAAAGATTTATAAATAATATCTTGTAAAAGTTTACCCATGATAACTATTTTTCGATTAGTTTTAGAAACTTCATCAAATATTTCTTGTATTCTATAAATATGTGCTGGTAAAACACTCATGATTATTCTATTCTCGTTTTCATGTAAAACTCTTCTAATAAAAGGAGCAACGCGATGCTTAGGACTTGTGAACCCCTCTTTTTCAGCATACATAGAGTCGGTCATTAAACATAAAACATTTTGTTTACCAACATAAGCAAGACGACCAATATCAGATGCAAAATGTCCAGTCATTGTAGGATCAAAGATAAAATCGCCTGAATAAACAATACTACCATCTTCGGTATTTAAAACATATAAAGTACTATCTGGAATAGAATGTGTTACTTCAATTGGAAAAATACTACAAGTTCCAAAATCAATTTTAGAATGAACTTTAATCTCTCGTAAATTAGAGGCTGCAACTTTATCAAGATCTAACTGAAGTTTTAACATCTCCATTGTATACTTCAAACCATAAATAGGAATATCTGGTAAATCCATAACAATATCCGAAATAGCCCCTATATTAGACTCATGTCCATGTGATAAGAAAATTCCTTTTACTCTTTTAATGTTCTCCTTTAAATAATCATAACTTGGAATAATATAATCTATGCCCAACAATCTATCTTTAGGATATTTAAGACCGGCATCAAAAACAAAAATATCTTTGTCAACTTCACATACATACATGTTTTTTCCATCTTCATTTAAACCACCTAAAGCAAATATTTTAATTTTACTCATTTTTACCTCCTTTGAATAATTTTTAAACGATTATAAACGGCAAACTTAATTTTAACATTTTTTTAACTTAATAACAAGTCTATTCCGTTTCAATTTTTCCTTCTGTTTCCGTTTGAACTTGATAACTATCAGCATTATTACGAATATAATTATCAAATTCAGCATTTTTAAAGAAAGTTCCAGCTTCTAAAGCAAAATTTAAGACACTTAACTTTATACGATTACAAATAACTTGTTCCGTATCACTTAAAGTAACGCCATAAGATAATTCTTTAGAACAAGTAAATTCATCCGTTTCATAGTAATAATCCCCCATATATAAAACATTCATATCTTCTCCATTAATTCTATAAGTATAAATAAGAGAACGATCTTTATAATTATAAGTTTGAATTAAAGACATTGAAACTTTATTTTTATATTCATATTCATCTTTTGTTAACTCATAATTGTATAAATCAAATGTATTAACCGAATAATTAGCATCTTTATTTAAATTAACTAACAAATCATATTCGGCTTTCGTAATATTAGAATTTTCTTTAACATATAAACCATTTTCATCTTTTTGATATCCTACACTTATAACATAATCTGTAATTTTATCTGGTGTTTTTTTACCTAAAATAAACCTTAAAGTAACTAATAAAATTAAGATAACAAGGAAAATTATTATAAATTTAAAATATTTTTTATCAATAAAACTACTTAGCATTCATTGCCTCAACTTTCTTCTTAGTTGCTGGTTTATAACCAAATGGGTCAGCATCTTTTCCACCATGAGCATGTGTCCAATATATATAAACAGAACCATAAATATTATAAATTCTCGTTTTATCTTGAACATATAATTTACGATTACGAAGATTATCCCGTCCAGAATAAGATTTTCCATTTACTGTAATTCTACTAATATCTCCAAGCCAATCATGGTCATCAATATATAAAGGAAAAACTCTTTGACCATCAACAAGAACTTTTCTAACCGCCTCTAAAACATTAGGTTTTAATTTAACACTACTATAAGTCCCCTTTTTAGCAGGAGCCCACCAATCACAATTTAAAACGTAATAATGCAAACCTTTATTCTTATATTTACTATCTTTAGATAACAACTCATACTTATTAGCCATTAAAGATGCCTCTTTAGCAGCCCCTCCCGGAGTACCTTGTTCGGCTTGACAAATTTTAGCAATATCTTTTAATTCTTTTTCACTTAATTTATACTTTTGACCAAGAAATTTACCATCACTTGTTTCACTATCCATATTCTTTTTATTGGTTTCTAATAATTTGGCTAATTCTTGCATATTTTTTTCATAATTAGTTAAAGCCTTTTCTTTCTCTAACTGTTCATTCATTTGGTCTTCATAATATTTTAATTCTTCATAATAATCAATGCTATCAAGATTTACAATACAATTTTGATAGTTTTCTTCTTCTCCAACAGCATATTCAATTAAACTCATTAAACAATTAATAATTGTTGGAATAAAAAAAACAATAATGGCTGCTAATATTCTTTTACTACTTTTTTCAATATTTTCTTTTTGCAAATTAGCATCATTGGCAATCATACCTTTATAAAAGTCCAAGCCAACTCGAACAATAAGCATAATTGGTACAACAAAACGCATTATTTTTAAAGCCGTTTGCAAATAAAAAAGTATTCTTAAAAATAATATATTGCTACATATATCCATATTATAGCCTCCACCATATTAATTATATCAACTATCCTATTAATTCGCAAGAAAAAGAAAAAAAGTTACAGACCTTGTAACTATTTTATAATTAAACTTTCTCCACTCATTTCTTGAGGTTTTGGAATATCTAAAATTTCTAATATAGTAGGACTTATATCAGCAAGTCTTCCTTCTTTTAAACTTTTTAATGGATAATTAATTAAAGATAAAGGAACTAAATTAGTTGTATGTGACGTATTAATGGTTCCATCATCATTTATCATACATTCAGAGTTTCCATGATCAGCCGTTACAATCATTGCATAATCTTTTGCAAGTACTTTATCTAAAATTTTCTCCATACATTTATCAATGGCTTCAATTGCTTTAATACATGCTTCTAAATTACCAGTATGCCCAACCATATCGGGATTAGCAAAATTTAAAACTATTAAATCATAGTAATTTCTATCCAATGCTTCTATTACTTTATCACATACTAAATAAGCAGACATTTCGGGTTTTAAATCATAAGTTGGAACGTCTTTCGGAGATGGAATTAAAATTCTATCCTCACCCATAAATTTTGTTTCAACTCCACCATTTAAAAAGAAAGTTACATGAGCATATTTTTCGGTTTCAGCAATCCGGAGTTGTTTTAAAGAATTATTAGCAGCTACTTCTCCAATAGTATTTTTAATTTCTTCATCCGGATATATAATACTAACATTTTTAATAGTAGCATCATAGTCCGTCATACAAGTATAATAAATATTTAAATAATCTCTTTTAAAATAAGAAAACTCTTTATCAACAAAACTTCTCGTGATTTCTCTTGCTCTATCTGGTCTAAAATTATAGAAAATAATGGCATCTTCTTCTTGAATAAGTCCATCCTTATTATAAAGAAGTGGTTCCATAAATTCATCAGTTATATTATCTTGATATTTTTTAGTAATTGTTCCAAGTAAATCCGTCGTTTCTTCCCCAATTCCCTCAGTAATTAAACGATAGGCTTTTTCTACTCTTTCATATCTTTTATCGCGATCCATTGCATAATATCTTCCAATAACGGTTGCAATATTTGGTAAAGATAAACTTTGAAGTTTTTCACTTAAAGTTTTTAAAAACGTAAGACCACTTGTTGGACTAGTATCTCTTCCATCTAAAATAGCATGAACATAAACAGAATGAAAATTCATTTTTGAACACAAATCTAAAATAGCCAAAAGATGATTGATATGACTATGAACACCACCATCAGATAATAAACCTAATAAATGTAATTTTTTATTATTTTCTTTAGCATAAGTAATTGCTTTAACTAAATTTTCTTTTTTAGCAAAATTTCCATTTAAAATATCTTCATTTATTTTCGTCAAATCTTCTTTTATAATCCGTCCGGCTCCAATATTGGTATGACCTACTTCACTATTACCCATTTGTCCTTCGGGAAGACCTACATCAATTCCACTTGCTTTAATCTTCGTAACAGGATAATCTGTAAATATTTTATCAAGCGTTTTAGAATTAGCAAGATAAACAGCATTACCCTCTTTTTTCTCACTTAATCCATATCCATCTAATATTGTTAAAATAACTTTTTTCATTTTTTATTTCCTTTAACACCCTTTATACCTTTAAGTCCTTTTAAACCTTTTACTCCATTAAAGCCCTCTAATATATTGGTTGAAAAAGTACTAGTTTTAGCCTTTTTATTTTTATATTCAACAATTCCTAAATTTAAAATATCATCAAGTAATTCCGAATATTTCTTACCAGCAGGTTCCCATAAATAGAAAGATAAAGAACCAGGTATACTATTAATTTCATTTACATAAACTTTTCTTTCTTTTTCATCTATTAAAAAGTCAATTCTCACAACTCCATTGGAATTTAAGGCTCTAAAGGCTTTAATAGCTTGGCTTTTAATATCGGAAACAAGATCATCATCTAAAGAGGCTGGAATAATACGACCTGCTCTAGCCATACCTTTACTTGCTCCTTTAGCCATTCCCTTAAGCATTCCCTCACCTTTAAGTTTACCACTCTTAGCATTTCCAATATATTTATCTTCATATGTTAAAATTTCATGACTTGTTTTAACTTCTTCAATAGAACTTAATTCTTGATGTTCATAATTTCCAAGTACACTTATATTAACTTCTCTTAAATTCTTAACTACTTCTTCAACTAAAATCTTTGAGTCATATTTAATTGCTTCAAGAATACCATCTCTTAATTCTAATTCATTATGACAAACACTAATACCAACACTAGAACCAAGCATAGCCGGTTTAACAACAACTGGATATCCTAACTTTTCAATATCATGAATAACTTTTAAAGCATCATTCATATAATCCGTATCAAAAAACCATTTATACTTAACAACATTAACCGAATTTTCTTTAAATATTTGTTTCATGAAAACTTTATCTTGACCAACAGCACTAGCATAAACATTA
>CANRGW010000062.1 GCA_947630205.1 uncultured Bacilli bacterium | reverse complement strand
CGTTTTAAAAACTTACTATCTTTAATATCTTTTTCGATAGAAGATAATTCTTTTAAAAATTTCTCTTTTTCTTTAACTAAAGCATCTTCCTTATTTCTCTCGGCTGCAAATATTTTTATTTCACTTAATAATTCAAGATTAAGTTCTGTTATCTCACTATATTCTCTTATACTATCAAGTTTTCTTTTATATTTATTAACTATTTCTAAAACTTCTAAATTATTAGGATAGTCTAAAAGAAAATCTGCTAAAACATTCCGAATTTCTCTTTTTCTTAAAAGCATTATTTGATGTCTATATTCTCTTTCCATTTCTAATAATTCCGCTTTGGTTCTAACTTTATTTAACATTAATTTATATTTAATTGCTAAATTAGAAATTCTTTTGGAAGGAGATAAAATATCTTCATTTAAAATATATTCAAAAATATTAATTTCTCTTTCTAAAATAAGAGGTGTAGGCTTTTTTCTTGGTTCTTTATTAAGAATTTTTTTTATTTCTTGATTAAATTCTTCTTTTAACTTTTCTAACTTAGAAAAAGACGAAACACGTTTTATTTTTTTTAAATAAGTATCACATATCTTTATAACTCTTTTATTATTACTATATTCCGTTTTATAATTATTTAATTTATTTCTAAATTTAGAAGTAGCACTATATAACCTGCTAAAATAATCATTTTTTAGAATTTTATAATTCAATAAAGCCATTTCTTTTATCCGTTTAGTGTACTTATCTTTTTTAATACTTTTATAAGCATCTTCTAATTCAGAAATTGTATAATCTTCTTTTAAATGAAAAAAATTAAGAGCATTTTTTAATCTATCAATCTTTCTCTCCATGATATACTTCACCTACTATAAGAAGTATAACATTATAAACTAACTAAGTCAATTTACAAATAAAGAAAAATATGGTAAAATTATCTCGAAAAGGAAGTGCTTAAATTGTTAAAAAATATCAATAAATATTTCTATAATACTTTTATTTTAACTATTAGTATTTTTTTAATTGAATTTATTTTTAAAATTGTTAGTAATCAAAATCCTATAGATTTTTCTACTATAAGAGTTTTATTAGGAGTTATTTGTCTTAGTTTAGTTATAAGTTACATTGAATTATTAGTAAAAGATAAATATCATCAACGGATAAATCTTATTATTGTAGGGGTTATTACTTTATATTCTTTTTTACAAATAGGTTTTAATAACTTTATAGGTGTATATATAAGTTTTAATGTTACAAGTCAAGCAGGGGCTGTTTATTCTTACTTCTTTGACTTTCTTAAAAGTTTCTATTGGTATTATTATTTACTTTTATTACCATTTATTTTACTTATTGTTTATTATACTTTAATTGATAAGAAAATAATTAGAATTAAAGTAAGTGAAGACTCTTTAAAAACCAAAAATATATTTGTATGTATAAGTTTACTTTTAGTCTTTGGCTTTTTATATAATGTTAGTATAACTTTAGATGTATTTCAAAATAAATTACAACCTATTTCTAATAAAGAATTATTTAAAAATCCTACTAATTCTAGTATAGCAATTAAACAATTTGGAACAACGATGTATGCTTTACTTGATATTAAAAATATATTTATAAAGTCCGATGTTGAAACGATTGAAACAGAACCTAGTTATAAACAACCAGCTAGTCAAAATATTGATGATAGTAAATGGTTAGAATTAATTGCTAATGAAGATGATACGATTTTAAATTATTTAAATGATTATTATATTAACAATAAAATTACTGAAGAAAATAGTTATACAGGTTTATTTGAAGATAAAAATTTAATTGTTATTATGATGGAGTCAGTTGATGATATCTTTATAAATGAAGAATTGTATCCTAATTTTTATAAATTAGTAAGTGAGGGTTATTATTTTAAAAATAATTATTCTCCAAGAAATTCATGTGCTACTGGTAATAACGAATTAAGTGGTATGATTGGTTTATACTCTATTTATAATAAATGTACAGCTAATGCATATAGTACAAATATTTATCCTGAAAGTATTTTTAATTTATTTAATAATAAAGGTTATAAAACAACATCCATGCATGATTACACTGAAAAATATTATGCAAGAAGAGAAATTCATACCAATATGGGAAGTGGACGTTACTACGATGTTGATGATTTAAAATTAGAATATAATGTTAAAGGTGAAGAATGGGCAAGCGATGAAGAGTTCATGAAAGAAGTTGTGAAAATCTTAAGTAATTATAAAAAAGATGAAAAATTCATGACTTGGCTTACAACCGTTACGTCACATCAACCTTATGGAGATAGTACTTTTGGTAATAAATATTTAAATTTATTTAATGATAGTAAATATGATGATTATAATATTAAACTAAAAAGATATATGTCTAAGTTAAAAGTATTAGATAATGGGCTTGGGGTTTTATTAGATGGTTTAAAGAAACAAGGTAAACTTGATAATACTGTTATAGTTTTATATGGTGACCATTATCCTTATGGTCTTGCTAATAATCTTTTAACCCCTGCTCTTCCTTATAGCATTGAAGAAAAACATGAAAACGAAAGAGTACCTTTTGTAATTTGGTCTAGTGATATAGAACCGGCTACTTATACTCAATATACTTCATATGTAAATATTGTACCAACGATTGCTAATTTATTTAATTTAGACCATGATACACGTTATTATGCTGGTGAAGATTTATTCTCGAGTGAATATGAAAGTATGGTTGTCTTTGCTGATGGTTCTTGGAAAAATAAATATGCTTTCTATGATGCTAGTAATAGTAATATAACTTATTATACCAATAAAGAATATCGTTTAGAAGATTTAATAAAAATAAATCAAAATGTTGAAAATAAAATAAAATATAGCAATCTTGCTATTCAACATGATTACTTTAATTATTTATATCAAAAATTAGAAAACTGATAGTTCAAATACTATCAGTTTTTTTCTTCCTCTTCTTTTACGTAAGAACAACTAGAACATTTAATTTTATTGTTTTTCATAACTAACATTTCTTGACAATTAGGACATTTTTCCCCAATTGGCATATCCCAATAAGCCGTTTTACATTTAGGATAATTGTTACAGCCATAAAAAACTTTACCTTTTCGACTATGTTTTTCAACGATTTTTCCTGAACAATTAGGACAATCAATTATTTCTTTAACTTCTTCTTTTTCTTTTTTAATATATTTACAGTTTGGATAATTACTACAAGCCGTGAACTCTCCATATTTACCTTTTCTAATTACTAAAGGACTTCCACATTCTGGACAAAGTTCTCCGGTTTCTAAAGGTTTATCTTTTTCCATACCAGCAAAGGCTTTCTTTAAAGTATCATCAAAAATACTATAAAAATTGGTTAAAACATCAAGATTATTAATTTCCCCATTGGCAATTTTATCTAAATCTTCTTCCATATTGGCTGTATATTTAACATTAATAATATTACTAAAATATTCTTGTAATCTATCGGTTACTTGAATTCCCGTTTCTGTTGGCACAAATTTCTTATCTTCAATAGTGACATATCCCCGATCTTTAATATTGGCCATGATGGTTGCATATGTTGAAGGTCTTCCAATTCCAAGTTCTTCCATTTCATGAATAAGTTTAGCCTCGGTATAACGGGATTTAGGCTTAGTAAAATGTTGTTCATAAATTATATCATTTGCTGTTATAAAACTATTTAATTTACTAGATAAATCAGGTAAAAGTTCATCTTTTGTATCTTCAAACTCAGAATATACTTCTAAATAACCTTTAAAGGTTACAACAGAACCAGTTGTTTTAAATTTATAATCATTGTTATCAAGAATAATAGTTGTTGCTAACGTTTTAGCATCACTCATTAAAGAAGCAAGTGTTCTTTTATAAATTAAATTATATAATTTATATTCATCATTAGTTAAATACTTCTTCATACTTTCGGGAGTTCGAAAAATACTAGTTGGTCTTATACCTTCATGAGCATCTTGCACATTTTCCGTTTTCTTACTCTTTTTAACATAACCAACATATTCTTTACCATAATTTTTTTCAATATAATTAAAAGTTGGACCAACAAATTCTTCGCTCAAACGAATAGAGTCTGTACGCATATAAGTAATTAAACCGGTTGTTTCCGTGCCAATATCAATTCCTTCATACATTTTCTGAGCAAGCATCATTGTTTTTTTAGCATTAAAATTAAGTTTCGTTGAGGCTTCTTGTTGTAAAGTTGAAGTTGTAAAAGGAAATTTACTACTTTTATTTTTATTCTTAGACTCAATACTTAAAACTTTAAAATCGGGTGCAAGTTTTTCTAAAACATTCTCGGCTTCTTCTTTCGATTTTAATTCAATATCTTTATCTTTATATTTAAATAAAAGGGATGTAAAATCTTGAAAATTAGCAGTTATTGTATAATATTCTTCACTTTTAAAAGCCTCTATTTCTCTTTCCCTATCAACAATTAATTTTAAAGCAACACTCTGAACTCGTCCAGCACTTGTACCACTTGTCTTGGATTGCATTAATTTACTTAAACGAAAACCTATAATTCTATCTAAAAATCTTCTCGTTTCTTGACTTTTTACTAAATTATAGTCAATCTTTCGAGGATTTTTAATTCCTTCTAAAACTTTATCTTTGGTTATTTCGTAAAATAGAACGCGATCATATTTATCTTCATTTATTCCAAGCGTTGCAAATAAGTGCCAAGAAATAGCCTCTCCTTCACGGTCAGGGTCGGTTGCTAAATAAATATGATTAGCATCTTGAACTAATTTCTTTAATTCACTTATTATTTTCTTTTTACCTTTAATTGGAACATAATTAGGTTTAAAACCATTATCTATATCTATACCTAGTCCATATTTACCAGTTGTTGCTAAATCGCGAATATGACCTATACTACTTACAACTTTAAACGATTTTCCAAGGTACTTTTCAATTGTTTTACTCTTTGCTGGGGATTCCACAATAACTAAATCCATAAAATCACCTCAAATAAATTTATACTAATTATTTTAAAAAATGTCAACTCCTAAAAATTATTTTTTGTAAATTCAAAAAGGGCTATACTAACAGCATTATCTAAATTTAAACTATCAATACTTTTGCTATGCTTAATAATAACAGGAACTCCAACATTTAAAAAACTATCCGGAAGACCGGTTGCTTCATTTCCAAATATTAAAGAATATTTTCCTTTAACGGTAATATCTTTTAAATTAGTTTTGGCTTTTAACATAAAAGGATAAAATTCCCTTGTTGGTGTTAACGCTTGATAAGCATGAAAACTATCAAAATATTGAAAATGCATATTAAAAATAGCCCCCATACTACTTCTTATTACTTTAGGGTCAAATATATCAACACCTGGTTTGATAATAACTAAATCTTTTATTCCAAAACCAATACTACTTCTAATAATAGTTCCAAGATTTCCCATATTAGAAGGATTTACTAAAACAATATGATTACTATTTAAATCTAATTCTTCTTGATACTTTTCAAAAACACCGATAACATAGCAATTTTCTTTATCACTTAACGTATTAATTATTTTATCACTAAAAATAACATCAATTTTTTTATCTTGACAAATATTAATTATTTTATAATAAGTCTCATTCTTTTCTTGCTTTGAATGAATATATACTCGTTTAACATAATTTGCTTTTTTATTTAATAATTCAAGTGTTAAAGTAGTTCCTAAAGTATAACTTTCTAAATCTGTTTTTTTATATTTTTTCATAACTATTCTTGGTAATTAATTAAAATTACATCTTCTCCAATCTTACTAATATTTTCATATTTAACTTCTATTTTGTTACCACCACGAAAAGAAAAAACTCCTCGTAAAGGTTCAATCAAAAAGGAGATAATTTTCCCCTCAGCTGGTTCTATTTTATAATCAATAATACTTCCTATCTTTTTACCATCAGCTAAATTAACAACATCTTTATTTTGAAATTCAGATAAGTTCATCATATCACCAATAAAGAATATGTTTTTATTTCTAATTTATTTCATAATAATCATCAAGATTAATTTCTATTTTGGCATCTTTCTTTTTATATAAGGTAAATAAAGTATCGCCGACTTTTACCGTGTCACCTACTAATTTATTTAAAACAATTCCAACAGTATAATCAATTTTATCTTCTTTATTAATACGTCCGGCTCCTAAAGAACAAGAAAGTTTTCCAATATTTAAAGCATTTATATTTTTTACTTTACCATTTTTTAAAGATTTTACTTCTTCTTTATATTTGCTTACTTCAAGAGAATTAATATCTCCTCCTTGATTTTTAACAAATTCTAAAAACTTTTGATAGGCTTTTCCGGTTTCTAAAACTTCTAATACTTCTTTTTTTGCTTCTTCTTTACTTATATTTTTTGAAATACTTACCATTTCTGTTGAAATCTTTACGGCTAAATCATAAAGAGCACCTTTTTTCCCTTTTAAAACATCCATCGCCTCAATTACTTCTAAGGAATTACCTATATTAGAACCAAGTGGTATATTCATATCACTTATTTCACATATTGTCTCGCGGTTATAAAATTTACCTATTTCTTCCATGATATCCTTTAGTTTAAGGGCATCTTCCATTGTTTGCATTAAAGCCCCACGTCCACATTTAATATCAATTAGAATTTTATCAGCCCCACCAGCAATCTTTTTAGACATAATACTAGCCGCGATTAAAGGAATAGAAGAAGTAGTTCCTGTTACATCCCGAAGAGCATAAATGGCTTTATCCATAGGACATAAATTATTTGTTTGACCAGTGACAGCAAAACCAACTTTTAAAATAGCATCAAGAAATTCTTTTTCACTTAAAATAACTTTAAAGCCTTTAATACTTTCAAGTTTATCAATCGTACCACCTGTATAACCTAAACCTCGTCCACTCATTTTGGGAACAATAACAGAACAAGATGAGACAATTGGACCAATAATTAAAGTTATTTTATCACCTATTCCTCCGGTTGAATGCTTATCTACTTTAATTCCTGGAATAAAACTTAAATCTAAAACATCACCACTTTTAATAAATATATCAACTAAATCAAAAGTTTCTTTTTTGGTCATGCCATTAATACAAATTGCCATTAAAAGAGATGACATTTGA
>CANRGW010000061.1 GCA_947630205.1 uncultured Bacilli bacterium | reverse complement strand
GATATTTATATTATCTATCAAGTGATGTGAAAGATAAACTAGTACCAGTAAAATATTATTTAGGAACAGTACATACAAATAGTAATGGTGGAAGTGTAGAAGATACACCAAAGCAAGCATATGCACATGAAAGAGATGTCGAAAGTTGTGCCGGAGGAAAAGGAAAAAGCTCAAATAGGAGTGAAAGTGCTATTAAAAAAGAAAGTTCAGGATGTCATGTATGGACCGAAAATGATGCTACGTGGTATGAAAATGAAGAAAATAGTAAGAGTCTAGTAAGTTTAATGTATCCAAGTGATTATGGATTTAGTGCAATAAATACAAATTGGGATACAAAATTTGGAGGCGGTGACACAAGTTTTAGTAAAAGTTCAGTAAATGAAACATCATGGATGTATAGTACAATGAGTGATGCCAAAAGTAAAGACTCATGGATGCTTTCCCCTTCGACTGGTGAGGATTATAGTCCGGGTGAGTATGCGGCTTGCTGGAACAAGTACGGCTATTTGAGCGACGTTCTCGGGAACCGCTACGTTCATAGGATCAGCACCGGCGTTCGTCCAGTCCTTAACCTTTCTTCTTCAACAACATGGTTTTATTATCTTTTAAATTTTTATTTTTTTGATTTCTTTTTAGAAATTTTTTTAATTTTATCTTTTAAAGATTTAGTATCAGGTTCTATTTCTATAGTAGGTTCTACGTCGATATCTTCAAAACTTTCCTCTTCTTCATCTTTTTCATCAGGTAAGATTAGGTTTAAAATAATACCAACGATAGCAGCCAAACTCATACCAGAAATGGTAATAGATAAGTCACCACTTACAATAGCAACAGCAGCACCACCTAAACCTAGTACTAACATAGAAGAGGCAACAACAACATTTTTAGCCTTTTCAAAGTTTACTTGATTTTTAATTAAAACTTTTAATCCATTAACAGCAATGAACCCATAAAGTAGTAAAGAAACACCACCTAAAACAGCATTTGGAATAGTTGAAACTAAAGCCGTGAATTTTCCTAAGAAGCCAATTACAATTGCAAATATAGCAGCAAGCCCAATAACCCAAACAGAGGCAACTTTGGTAAGACCTACAACCGAAGTATTTTCTCCATAAGTTGTATTAGCAGGACCACCTATAGCACCAGCCACAAATGTAGCAATACCATCTCCTAATAAAGTTTTATCAAGACCGGGTTCTTCTAATAAATTTTTACCAATTATATTACTTAAAGATGTATGGTCTCCAATATGTTCGCACATGGTAACAAGAGCAATAGGAGCAATCGTTAAAATAGCACCAAAACTTGGAGTGTAATTAACAAATGGAAGAATGAAATCTGGCATACTAAAGAAAGCAGCCTCAGCAACCGGTGTGAAATCAATCATACCTAAGATAACAGCAACAATGTAACCACTTGCAATACCTATAAGAAAAGGTATAACTTTTAAGAACCCTTTAGCCCTAGTCATTACAATAGCCGTTGTTAAGAATGATACTAAAGCAACAAGAATAACTTTCCAATCAAGGGGAGTACCACTTGCAAGTCCGATTTGCGAAATTGCCGATGGTGCAAGTCCTAAACCAATTATCATAATCATTGGTCCAATAATAACTGGTGGCAATAACTTATTAAGCCATTTTGTTCCAGCAAATTTAATAATGATAGCAACAATTACATAAATAATACCAACTACCATTATACCAGTCATAGCACCACTTATTCCTCCTTTTAAATAAGCAGCCGCAATTGGAGTAATAAAAGCAAAAGAACTACCTAAATAAACTGGTGATTTTCCTTTGGTGCAAAGAATGTAAATAAGCGTACCAATTCCTGATGCAACTAAAGCAACCGGAATAGTTAAAACAGTTTCACCAGCGGCAGTATTTACAAGAATTGGTACTAAGATAGTTGCTCCAAACATTGCAAATACATGTTGAATTGCTAAAATAATCCATTTACCAACTGGTGGTTTTTCATTGACATCTAATGTCATTTTTGGGTTTTTCATAAACTCCTCCTTCTTTTTGAATGTAAGAAAAAACTTTATTACTTAATTTTTTTTAAAAGAAAAGAAGACTCCTATCTTAAGAAATCTTCTTTAAATCAAAAACATTAAATAATAAAAATAGAGAATGAAAAACAATTAATACCATTTTAGAAATGGTAGAAGTGAAAAGTTTTAGAAATTTCATCATCGTTTTTCTTCTCATTTTTCTACACCCTTAAATAAAGAATATTATAAACTTTAAAAAAATGCAAGACCTTTTCTAAAAAAAATTTAATTTTTAAAATAAATACTTGTTTTTTAACTTTTCTATGATAAAATAGTTACACTTTTAAGAGGTGTAATATGTTAAATCCAAATGATTTAAAAGAAATGAATTTTTTTCATAAACGTTACAATTGTTTATTTAATTATGGTATGAAAAATAATCTTATTAAGTTTTATGATGCTACTTTAATTGAAGAACTTAGAAAATATTATTTTGGAGTTATTCCTCTTTCTATTATTCTTTTAAGTCATGATTTATGTAATTCCTTTTGTCTTAGCAGAGCATCATTTGTAACTAATGGTTTTCAAGATGATGAATTTAATTTAGTTTGGGCGCAAATTGATGGTTTGAAATATAATAAAAAATATATGGAAGAAGCCAAAGTTAATCCAAGAATTACTTATCATTTATTTGCTGAAAGAATTAAAAAAGATGGTACAACTTGGGTTTTTGATACTTCATCGGGCTTAATTATAGAAAAAAATCTTTATTATCAAATGGAACATCCTAGAATAATTTCTAAATTAAGTAAAAGAAGAGTATTATCTTATCCAAATCCTTGTAAAGAACTAAAAAGTTTAGGTGATTTAAAATATTTAATTCCTTTTCTTATGCCAAGAATTGAAACATCTTTAGAAAGAGAAGATATGTATTTTCAAGAATTAAAAAACGAAATAGAATTATTTAAAAAGCAAGTTGCTTATGAAAACTTATGTCAAGAATTAAATAGTTTATTTCAAGATAAAGGCTATTTTCTTAATTATCAAGATAATGGTACTATTAGTTCTTTTTTGGCAAAAGAAAAAGAAGGACTAAAATAATAATCCTTCTTAATTATCAAAATTTATACTATATAAATAAAGATAATTATTAACAATTACATATAAATTACTTTTTCGATTAGGAATTATTTCATAAAAGATAATATTAGTATTATTTTGATAAGCAACATTAACTAAATCTTCCAAAGAATTAAGTTTAAAACTTATTAAGTTTTTTAAATTAGGTTTTTCTTGAACTGTAACTATTAAATTATGATAATTTTTTAAAATAAAATTTACTTTTCTTTGATATTTTTTTTCTTTTATATCTTTTTCTTTAATTGAAAAATAATTACTTATTAAGGATATAATTATTAAAATACTACCTAGAAAATAATTAATATTTGAAAAATTTTTATCTTTTTCTTCTTCTATATCTTTATTAATATTAGGTTCATAGTTTTCATCTATATAACTTATATCATCAAGAGTAATTATAAGTTCTTCTGTATCTTTAATTTTTAAATCTTTAACAAAATTTTTTATTTTAATATTTGCATCAACATCTAATTTCAAATGTAAAGAAGCATCTATTATAATGCCATAATTTTTTTCATAATCTTCTACTAATTCTTTATAATAATTATAATTAATTTCAACTAATTCATTTATAGTAAAACTATTATTGTTTACTTTAAAACTTTTATCTTTTAAAAGAAAACTTTTTTCCCATATCTTTTTATCTTCTTGATTATCATTGATAGTTCCTATTAAAATTGATGTAATTTGATAATGATAATTTACAATACCATTTTTATTTCCTTTAAAACTATATTTAAAGTTTATATGATATTTATCAATCGAATTTCCAAGATAATATAAACCACTTTCTAAAACATCTTTATCATAAAAATCATTTTTAGAAAGAAAAACTTTATAAGGAGTTTCTTTTTTTATGTTATAGCTATAAATAAGCGAATTTTTATCTTGAACAAATGGAAAATTAATAAAAATTAGAAATATTCCTAGAATAAGTATTATGATAGAAAACTTATGGAAAAAGTAATTAAATTTCTTTAATATTTTCTTTGTATTCATAATAAACCTATTTTGTTTCCGTTTTTTCTTTGCTTTTATTAAAATAATCATTTAACCAAACAGATGGAAAACCTAAATATTTGGTATGAAGTTTATAAACACCAAGAATTTGTTCAACTTTTACTTTATTAATATCAGGTGCATTGTTATTATCACCTTTAGTAGTATATAAAACTTCATTTTTTGAAGTAGTTTTTGCAATAATTCGATGAGCAATATTTTGATTACCTATTCTATAAACAATAATAGTATTAGGTTTTAAATTTTTTAATTCTTCGCTATTCTTTTTTTCATATATCAAAACGTCTCCTCGACTAAAAACTGGAAACATACTATTAGAAATGATAGCAATTGGTTCATATTTAAATTTTCCAAACATAAAACTAATAAAAAAAATTATAAATAATAATGTTAATGCATAACTTAATTTTATATATAAAGTCTTGGATTTTTTAAGAATATTCTTTTTCTCTTTTATAACTTTGTATTTAAAGATTAAATAAATTAAAGTTACTTTTATAAGTCCTATTGAACCATTTATAAACCAATCTAGGTTAGGGATAATAGGTAAAAGTAAAATATTTATTTGTTCTATAATACGAAAAGTTAAAGGAATTTGGTAAGAACCTTTTAAAGAAAGATATGTATATAAAATATTACTAGCAATTAATAGAGTTATTGTTGAACATAGATATTTAAAAAATAATTCTTTATACGGATATAAATATATTAAAATAGAAAAATCTATTTCTAGTAAGATAAATAATAGAGTTATGAAAAATAAATTCAGAGATGTCTTTTTACTTTTAAAAATAAATTTACATCTAACTATTTCTAGACCAATTATGGGAATAATCTTTTTGAAAATATTACTTAGTACTTTTAAAATATGATGGTTATAAGGACTTTTAGCAAAACCAAAGACAAAACCTAAATGAAAATAAAGAATAATATATATGATTGAAATGATAATTATACTAAAAAAATATTTTTCATTTAAAGGTAGACTAATGTAACAATTTTTTCTCTTTAACATTAAATAAATTAGGATAATTGACCAAAATAAGGGATTTATTAAATTAATATATAAAATAGGTTCTTTAATTTTTAAAAAGAAAGAAATTATTAAATAACCAATAATAGTTACTTCCAAAAGATTATTTTTTAAGTATTTCATTTCAAATTGCCTTTTTCATCTAAAGAAATATTTTCATTTGTTAAGTTATAGTTTGGTATTTTTTGATTGCAACTTTCTAAAAAAACAAAATTATTGATAAAGTATTCAGCATAATCTTGTTTATTCATTTTAAGATTAGGATTATCAAGAACTGTAAAAGTTAATTTAATTTTCTTACTTTGACCTTTTTTTATGACATTGTTATTATAGTCAAGTATCCAGAAATTATCTTCTTTAATACCTTTAAAACATTTAGGAAAAGCAATAAAAGGTGTTGTTAAAATCTTTAATTTCCATCTTTGATAATCTTCTTTGGAATTATTAGAAATTGTTATTTCATAGGTAAAGGTATTATTTAAAACTTTTAGTTTTTTATAAGTAAGACTAGTTTCACAGATTAAAGACATATTGTAATTATTGAAGTTTTCAATTGTTGTTGGGTCATTTAAAACTAATTTATTTTGTAAAAGGGTATAGCAACTAGTCATAAAGATTAAGAGTATGATTAAAAGAAAAGTTAGAAAAATCCAAGTTTTTGTTAAGTAAAAATTATTTTTAAGATATATTTTTGACATATAAACCTCAATTTAATTATAAAAAAATGTTATTTTTGGACGTATTCAATGATACCTGTAATAGTATTGGTGGTATTTTGAGGAATTTCTGTAATTTCTTTATTATAAGTTATAGTAATAGTAAGAGTAGTTTCTTCTTTCGCATTTAGTTCTGTTTCAATTTCAGAAGTTTTATAGATAATAGCATTATTTTCATCAGACTTAAAGATAATATTGGCAAGTTTAGCATCAATAGTACCAGCATTTTTAATGGTTATTAGATAAGTAATTACATCGCCGGGTTTGTTTAATTTGGCTTTAAAAGTTGCACTTGTATTGGTAAATTCTGGTGTGCCAGCATCACTTCCTTGACTTACGTTTTTAACTTCTATATTGGTAATTTTAACATCCCATTCACCAGTTATCTCTGCTTGACCATTGATATTTAAATTAGTTACAAATGTAGAATAACCAACCCCCATGATTAGAATAACTATTAGTAAGGCACCAATTATAATATTTTTAGTTTTTCTCATTTTATCTCCTCCATATTAATTTGCATTAACATTAATTGAAGATATAGAAAATGATTGGTTATAAAATTTAAGATTTTGCTATCATTACTTTATTATATGTAATAGTTGATTTGGGGGTTACTTGTTCTTTATTTTTTTATTAGAATAGAGGGATAAGAGAATTGCTTTTTTAAGGAATTAACATATACTTATAATGATTGACTTTCAAAAATGTGAATGTTATAATCTTATCAAGATTTATAAAAAAGGAGGATTGTATGAAAGAAATTTTTATAAGTTTTATAATAGAAAAAGTATCAAAAATGTTATTTTTATCATGTTCAACTTTAACAACAATTGTGGGAATTACTTTACCTAATTTTGACTTAGAAAAAAGAATTCTTGAAGAAATGCCCGTAATTATTAAAGAAGAAAAAGCTGAAGCGGATGAGGAGATAAAGCAAGATGTTGCTAATGTTGAGGTTTTGGAAAGTAAAAAGTCTGTAGGCGAAGTTTTAGAAGAAAAGAATGATGAAGAATTAAAGGAAACAATTGAAGAAGATGCAATAGTTACTATAGATCCTAAAGTAGAAGAACAAGAAGAAGTTGCCAAAATGGGAAACGCTTCTGAAAAAGAAGAGGAGACTTCTAAAGAAAATGAAAATGTTTACATTGAAGATAAAGATAGAGAAGTAGAAGTAAAAGAGGAAGCATTAGAAGAAGAAAAAACGGTTTTAGAAAAAGAAAAAGTTCAAAATAAGGTTGAAAAAAAGACAGAAACTTTAAAAGTTGAAGAGAAAAAAGAACCTGCTTCTAAGGAAGAAAAACCTAATAACAAG
>CANRGW010000060.1 GCA_947630205.1 uncultured Bacilli bacterium | reverse complement strand
GGGTGGCAGTCCTCTTTTTATTAAAAAAAATATTTAGTTTGCAAAAACTATTTTTTTTATAGATATTTTTATAATATTGATCTTTTAAAATGATGTTATTTGACATTATTAGTTACTTTTTCAAAATTAATTAAAATATAAATTTAAAGTCATGTTATAATAATTATAGTATATGAGGTATTTTATGGAAATAAAAGTTGTTGATGATTTTAATGATTATGAAATAATTGATGCTAGTCTAGGTATGAAGTATGAACGTTGGGGGGATGTTTATTTATTAAGACCAGATCCTTTAATAATGTGGGATAATGGAAATCTTTTAAATAATCCTATCGATGCTATTTACTATCGTAGTAATAAAGGTGGCGGCCATTGGGAAAATAATCGCCCTTTAAGTAGTTGGACTATTAACTATCAAGATTTGAAATTTAATTTAAAGCAAATGGGTTTTAAACATACAGGTTTATTTCCAGAACAAGCCATTAATTGGAATTATATAAGAAAGAAAATAAAAAATTGTAAGAGAAAAGTAAAAGTTTTAAATTTATTTGCTTATACTGGGGCTGCTAGTATTGCTAGTTTAAAAGAAAATGCTGAGGTTGTTCATGTTGACTCATCTAGAGGTATGATTGATTGGGCAAAAGAAAATGTAAAATTAAATCATTTAGAAGATAGACCTATTCGTTTTTTAGTTGATGATGTTGTAAAATTTGTCAAAAGAGAAATTAGACGTGGTAATAAATATGATGTAATTATCATGGACCCTCCAAGTTATGGAAAAGGTGCTAATGGAGAAATATGGTCTTTAGAAAAAGATTTATTTAATCTTATTAATCTATGTCAAGAATTATTAAGTGCTACTCCTCTTTTTATGATGATTAATTCCTATTCTGGTTTATCAGGAACTATTCTTGAAAATATTTTAAAACTTACAAATGAATATAAAAATGCTAAAATAACTTCTTATGAAATTGGTTTAAAAATAACAAAACCTAATTTAATTTTACCTTGTGGTATTACAGGACTTATTGAATATGAATAATTTAAATATTTTATATGAAGACAATCACTTACTAGTTGTCATTAAACCAATAAATGTTTTAAGTCAAAGTGATAGTACTAATGATTTAGATATGTTAACTATTTTAAAAAAATATTTAAAAGAAAAATATCAAAAAAAAGGCAATGTCTATTTAGGTTTAGTTCATCGTTTAGATAGACCAACTGGTGGGATTATGGTTTTTGCTAAAACTAGTAAATCTGCTAAACGTTTGCAAGAAAGTATTAAAAATAAAACTTTTCAAAAAAGTTATTTAGCTGTTGTTCATGGAAAAGTTAAAAAGAAAGATATCTATGAAGATTATTTAGAAAAAATAAATACTAAAAGTGTTGTTTCAACCAAAGAAAAAGGTAAATATGCTAATTTAGAATATGAAAGAATTGCTTATTTAGAAAAAGAAGATTTATCACTTGTGAAAATTAAATTAAATACCGGGCGTAATCATCAAATAAGATTACAATTTGCAAGTCGAGGTAATCCATTATATGGAGATAATAAATATGGTTCAGATTTTAAGAAAAATTTAGGTTTATATGCTTATAAATTAGAGTTTCCTCATCCAACAAAAAAAGAAAAATTATCTTTTTTAAGTTATCCTAATCATGAACCATTTACAAAATTTGTTATAATAAAAGAAAAAGAGGGATTATGAAAAAGAAAAGTAACTTAAAAGGAATAATATCGGAATATAAAGATATAGTAATTGTTGTTGGTATATTAGTAATAATTGTCTTAGTATGTGCTATAGTTTTTAATATCGTTTCTAAAAAAGAAGAAGGAAATACGGAAGAAGAAATAGTAACAACAACTTTAACATTATTTGGAAATCGAACTATAAATCTAGAAGTAGGAGAAGATTTTGAAGAACCAGGCTATTATGCAATTGACTCTAATGGGGTTTTACAAACAAGTAATATCATTATAACGAATAATGTTGATACAACTAAACCAGGAACTTATGAAATAATATATCGTATTGCTGATAAAGAAGAAATAAGAACCGTTATTGTTGAAGGTGAAGAAATAAAAGAACCTGTTACCAGTGAGAAAAAGCCTTTAACTTTAACATTAACAGGTGAAAAGGTAATAAATCTATCACTGGGAGAGGCTTATAAAGAACCAGGTTATAAAGCAACGGATAGTAATGGACTTGATGCAACGGAAAAAGTATTAGTTCTTGGTGAAGTTGATACAAGTAAAGTAGGAAATTATACTTTAACATATGTTTTAGAAGATGGTGAAGATAAAAAAGAAGTAATTAGAACGATTGTTGTTTTAGATGATAAATTAACAATAACCTTAACGCCTAATACAACGAATTATGCTAGTTCTATAACTTTAAATATAAAAGTAACTGGTAATAATTTTGCTAGTTTAACATTACCAAATCAAAATATTGTAAAAAGTGCAAGTAATAATTATAATATAACAAGTAACGGAACCTATACAGTAACAGCATATAATAAAAATGGTGGTAAGTTTGAAAAAAGTATAACAATTACTAATATTGATAAAACAGCCCCAACTGGTACTTGTC
Organism: uncultured Bacilli bacterium; assembly: GCA_947630205.1. Classification (GTDB taxonomy): domain Bacteria; phylum Bacillota_I; class Bacilli_A; order RF39; family UBA660; genus RUG591. The sequence continues at coordinate 4,670 of CANRGW010000060.1, read as the reverse complement.
AAGTAACAATTAACAACAATAATACAACAACCTTTAATATAATTGCAGCAGATAGTGAGTCTGGAATAAATAACTATGTTTATTATGATGATGGCAAACAATTTTTAAATACAACAACGGGAAGTTATGTTTACCAGCAAAAGACAACTAAAAATGTTTATGTAAAAGTTTATGATAAAGCGAAAAATGAAAAATTTATTTACTGTGATATTACGGATAATTCGGCTTTACCAGTAATATTACCAGGTAAGAAAGATAATGTTGTTAAAAAAGGCGAAACCGAAACTTTAAAAGTTTACATTATTAAAAAAGGTTCTTATTATATAACAAGAATTTGGGCTCAAGATCCATATCATCAATTAAATAAGTTTGACTCTCCTGAATATGGCAAAAAGTTATATAGACCTAAGACTTTATTAAATAAGGCTAAAACAAAATATAATTTACAAAATAAATTGATTTTAGGTTTTAATGCTAGTGCTTTTTATCTTCGAGGAGTATATGACGCTTATGAAGTTTCTAAATACTCTAAATATGATAAAACGAGTGTTGGAACGCTTGTAATTACTGATGGTAAAGTTATTCGTAATGCTTATAATAAAGCATATAAAACAAGATACATTGTAGGCGTTGATCCTAATAATAAATTAAGAATATTTACCGATGCTAAAGGAACTTCATCTGCTCAAATAAAGAAAAAGAAAGAATGGGCTCAATCAGTTATAGACTCTGGTATTCGTAATACCTTCACGCATGCTTCACCTTTAATTCAAAATGGAAAGAAGAGTAATATAACAACCAATATGCCAAGTCCAAGTACAAGAAAAAATCGACAAGCAATTTGTCAGATTGATGATAATAACTTTGCTTTAATAACCGGTGGAAACTTAAATCGAAGTGATTTACAAAATATTATGTTGAATTTAAAATGTCAAACTGGTAGTAATCTTGATGGAGGAGGTTCTATTGCGCTTTTCTTCCAAGCAAATGGTAGCAATACAATTTCAACTATTAAAGGAAATGGCCGCGATTTAACAGAAGTTGCTTATTTCACTGAAAAATAAAAAGAAAAACTATAATGAAACAAAAATTTCTTATAGTTTTTTTCATAAATTTGGTATTTTATCATATATTTAACTGGTGAAGATGACTTGAAAAAAAGAAAAATAATTTATACTAGTATCTTAATAATATTCCTTGCTTTAACTCTTTATCTTAGTTATACAATTAATCTTAATAATATTAATAAAAATTTTCTTCAGGTTTTAAGTTCTAGTTTTCAAAAAGAAAATGTTTCAACGAAAATAGATTTTGTTAGTTTTTATATTAAAACTTTAAAACAAGAAAAACATTTTCAAAATGCAAAAGAAAATTTAAAGACTTCTGAGGTTATAAATATAGCATATAATACTAATGAACCAATTGTTTATATTTATAATACACATTCAAACGAAGAATATAGTTATCAAAAAAATGATATTTACAATATAACACCTAATGTTAAAACAGCAAGTTATATTTTAGAAGATGAATTAAAAAAACTAGGAATTAATAGTATTGTTGAAAGTAAAGATACGATTGAAATAGTTAATTCTTCTAATCTTTTATATCAAGATAGTTATAAAGTAAGTAGAACTTTAATTGAAAATGCTAAATTAGAGAATGACTCTTTAATATATTTTATAGATTTACATAGAGATAGTGTTAATTATGATGCAACAACTACTTCGATTGAGGGAGTTAATTATGCTAAAGTAATGTTTTTATTAGGTTTAGAAAATGAAAATTATTTAGAAAATAAAAAGGTTATGACGTCAATGAATAATTTTTTAAATGAAAATTATCGAGGTTTATCAAGAGGTATTTATGAAAAGAAAGGAAAAGGGGTCAATGGTGTTTATAACCAAGATTTTAACAAGAATACAATTTTAATTGAAGTAGGGGGAGTTGATAATAATATCGAAGAAGTTGCTAATTCTTTAAAAGTTATTGCTTCTATGCTTTTTAATTATATAAATGAAAACAAGCAAATTTGACAAATTTAGTCAGGGAATATTTTTATAATTAAGATGATGATTATGAAAAAGAAAATGATTAAAGGAATAATTTTTTTAAGTATTTTGGGTTTTTTAGCCTTATATTATGCTTATTCTAATGGTTATTACCAACAATTACAAGGAGAAAAGGTTGTTTTAACTAATCAAATGATTGAAGAATTTGAAAAAGATGTTAAAGATGGGAAGAATATTTCCCTTGCTGATTATTATGAGAAAGAAAAGGATTATAGTACTAAAACTTCTCAAATGTCTTTAAAGTTATCATCAAAAGTTTCTAGTTTCTTTGATAAAGTTATTAAGTTTGTTTTTCAAAAACTTGGTAGTGCTCTTGAGTAACCAATTATCTTTAATTGCATAAAATATTGACTTAGAATAGATAATCTAATTATTTATTCTTTTTTTTCATTAATATAATAAAATGGAGGTGATAAAGAATGAGTAAAAATGGTTATCGTTTATTTAAAAATTATGATCCATATATAACAAGTCCTTTTGGTTATCGTATTCATCCAATTACTGGTAAAAAAACTTTACATGCTGGAGTAGATTATGGAACTAATGGAAAGAAAATTCCAACTTATGGTCTAGAAAATGGTAAAGTTATACAAACTGGAACAACTAGTGCTAATGGTAATTTTGTTTATGTCAATTATCCAAGATTAAAGAAAAGTGCTATTTATGAACACTTAGATAGTATTAAGGTAAGAAGTGGTGAAGAAGTTAATGAGGATACCATTATTGGTTATACTGGTGAAACAGGTGATGCAACCGGTGTTCATTTACATTTTGGTTGGTATCCTGAGGATGAACAAAATGTTGGTTGGTATCAAAGAAATTGGGAAGATTTTGAAGAATATGCCTATCCACCTTTTTTAAAGAAAATTGGTACTCCAGTTCTTAAAACGGATATGAAAAATCAAATAGAAGTAATCATTGATAATTTATATGCAAGAGATAATCCTAATGGAACAATTTTAGGTTATATCAATAAAGGTTTTTATGATATTCTTGCAAAAAAAGTTTTAGCTAATTATACTTGGTATAAGATTGCATCTAATATTTGGATTGCCTATAGTCCGGATTTTGCTAATCTTTATTTAAAAGAAGAAAAAGAAACTGATACGGATAAAGAAAATAGTCAAAAAGAAGAAAATAATCCCAAAAAGCAAGAAGAAAAAGAGGACGAAATAAAGAATGAAGAAGTGCTAGATGAAAATAAAGATAAAGAAATGAATGATGAAAAAACATTGAAAGAAGAACCCATTATTCCAGAAGATAATTCTAGTAATTTGCCAAAAGAAAATTTATTTAATTCTTTTTTAAAAAGATTTATTGAATTTGTGAAAAAAATATTAAAATTTTTAGGCATTTTATGATACAATAAATTTGGTGATTTAATATGCGAAACAGGTCTGAGTTAAGAGATATCATTATTAAAGTTTTATATCAAATTTATATTTTAAGTAATACCAATGTTGCTTTTGACATTGATACTTTAATTAAGGAGCAACTAGAAATAGAAAATGATTTTGTAGAAAAGGCTGTTCATGGCATTGTTGCTAATCAAGAAAATATTTCAAAACTTGCGAATACTTATTTAAAAGATTGGACTATCGATAGACTTAGTAAAGTTGATAAGGCTATTTTAAGTTTAGGTATTTATGAACTTATGTATACTGATACTCCCTCTATTGTTTGCATTAATGAAACGATTGAACTTGCTAAAAAATATAGTGATTTAAGTGTTGTAGGAATGATTAATGCCACGATGGATGCTATTTATCATAATGAGGATTTACATGGAAAAGAATAATTATATTACGGTAAGTGCTTTAAATAGATATTTAAAATATAAAATAGATAATGACCCTAACTTAGGGCTTGTTTTCTTAAAAGGAGAAATTTCTAATTTTAAAAATCATACAAGAGGTCATTTTTATTTTACTTTAAAAGATGAAAATTCAAGAATTAATGCTATTATGTTTCAAAGTAATGCCGAAAGAGTAAAATTTCCTGTAAGTGATGGAATGAAAGTTTTAGTAACAGGACATATAAGCGTTTATGAAGCAACGGGTTCTTATCAAATTTATGTTGAAGAAATGATGGAGGATGGTTTTGGTAATTTATATTTAGCATTTGAAAAATTAAAAGAAAAGTTACAAAAAGAAGGATTGTTTGCTATTGAACATAAAAAGAAAATACCAAAAATTCCAGAACGAATTGGCATTGTTACTGCTCCAACAGGGGCTGCTATTAAAGATATTTTATCAACTATTAAAAGAAGATGGCCTTTATGTGAAACAATTCTTTTTCCATCTTTAGTTCAAGGTGAGTTTGCTAAAGATGATATTGTTAAAAAAATAAAAATGGCTAATAATTACGATTTAGATGTTTTGATTGTTGGAAGAGGAGGGGGCTCTATTGAAGACTTATGGCCTTTTAATGAAGAAATAGTTGCAAGGGCTATCTATGAGTCTAAAATACCAATAATTTCGGCTGTTGGTCATGAAATAGATTTTACTATTGCTGATTTTGTTGCTGATAAAAGAGCTCCAACTCCAACGGGAGCTGCTGAAATGGCTGTTCCTAATATCGTAGATGTTAAAAACTATT
>CANRGW010000059.1 GCA_947630205.1 uncultured Bacilli bacterium | reverse complement strand
TGACTATTCAAAAGGCGGAGGAAACTTTAAAGGCTAAGGGATTTAAGGTTGCTATTGAAGTAAGACAAGTAAGTGATGAAAATATAGAAGCCGGTTTAGTTGCTAAAACGTCACCTTCGATTGGTAGAAAAATTAAAAAAGGAACCGAAATATATCTTTATGAGTCTTTAGGTGATACAATTTATACAATTGAAGATTATAAAGGACGTAATTACATTGAAGTTCAAACGATTTTAAAAAATCAATATGGTTTAAATGTTACAATAGAAAAAATTGATATTCCAGAGGGAGAAGAATATGGCGACCAAGAAATTATTAAACAAGATGTGGAACCAGGAACAAGAGTTTCTAAAGGAAGTAAAATAACTTTATATATTCCGAATGTTGTTGATGAATATCCTGATTTTGTTGATGAAAATTGGTCAATTGAAGAAATTAATAATTTCTGTACAGAATATGGTATCAATGTTACTTTTGTACCAGTTCAAAGTGAAGAATATCCTGAAAATACTATTATAAGTCAAAGTAGAGCCCCAAAAACTCCAATTGTTCGAGGAGCAACTTTAAAAATTGAATATGCTGTTAAAAAACAAGATATTACAACGTCAACTGATGGTAATACTAATGATAACAGCAATAATAACAATAGCAATAGTAGTAACAATAATAGTAGTAATAGCAGTACGAATAGGACAAATTAAAGGAGTTTATGAAAGGACAAGTTGTAAAAGTTATAAGTGATGAGTTTTTTGTCAAGATTAATGATGAAATTATTTCTTGCAAAGAACGAGGCAAATTAAGAAATCTTAAAACCCTACCTTTGGTAGGGGATTTTGTCTTGATTGATGAAAAAAAGCGTGTTATTGAAGAGATATTACCGCGCAAAAATATGATTATAAGACCGATGGTTGCTAACATTGATCAAGCATTTGTTATTACTAGTTTTAAATATCCTAACTTTAGTACTAATCTTTTAGATAAATTATTAGTGCAATTAGAAATTAATCATATTAAACCCGTTATTTGTTTAACTAAAAGAGATTTACTTACAGATTTAGAATATAAAAAATATCAAAGTATCATCACTTATTATGAAAAAATAGGTTATGATGTTGTTTTAAATACAGATATCTTAAAAATAAAAAAACTTTTAAAAAATAAAGTAACCGTTTTTACAGGACAAACAGGAGCAGGCAAAAGTACTTTATTAAATAATTTATTTCCTGAACTTAATTTAAAAACAGGAGAAGTTTCTCTTGCTCTTGGAAGAGGAAAACATACAACTAGACATATTGAAATATTAGATATTGGAAATATTCGCGTTTTAGATACTCCGGGTTTTTCGGCTTTATCTTTTTCTAATTATGAGAAAAAAGAAGTTCGGGATGCATTTTTAGAATTTAAAAATTATCCTTGTCCTTTTAAAGATTGTATGCATGATAAAGAAACAGAATGTGCTGTTAAAGAAGCCGTTTCAAGGAAAGAAATACTTAAAAGTCGTTATGAAAATTATTTATATTTAATTGAAGATACAAAATATAGTAGGAGGCGATAGTTGATGAAAATTTCTGCTTCTTTTTTAGGAAGTAAAAATATTGGAGAAACAATTAGAAAACTAAGTGCAACTGATGTTGATTATATTCATCTTGATATAATGGATGGAAAATATGTAAAGGCTAAAACTTTATCTTTTAATGAATTTAAAATGATCCATAATTATACTAGTAAAAGATTAGATGTTCACCTAATGGTTAAAAATCCTTTAAAAATGCTTGATGATTATGCTAGTTTAAATGTTGCTTTTTTAACAGTTCACATGGATACTAATTCCGATTTAGAAAAAATCTTTTCAAGGTCTTTAGAATATGGTATTAAAGTAGGGTTAGCCCTTAATCCAGAAGATGAAGTTGAAAAAGTCTATCCTTATTTAGATAGAATTTCTTTAGTTCTTGTCATGAGTGTTCATCCTGGTTTACCTGGTCAAGAATTTATTAAAGAAGTTTTACCTAAGATTAAAAAACTAAGAAGTGAAATTACGAAAAGAGGGCTTAAAACTTTAATAAGTGTTGATGGTGGTGTTACCTTAGATAATGTTAAAGATTTAAAAGATGTTGATATTATAGTATCAGGTTCAACGATTATTAAATCTGATAATTATCAAGAAACTATTACAAAGTTACGTGGTTAGGTTGAAAAATTAAACGTTTTAGTATATACTAAAGCCGAAGGAAGTGATTTAATGACTTTATTTGAACAATTAAAGTTATTCCCCAAAGTAGATTTACATATTGATTTTTTAGGTTCGATGACCAAAGAAACTATTTCTAAATTAACTAATTCAGAAATGACAAGAGAAGAAATTGATGATATTTTAGATTTTGATAGTTTAAGAGATTATGATACTTCTAAGAATATTGCTATTAAACTATTAAATAGTTTAGAGAATATAAAAATTGCTGCCAATGATTTAATTGAGAAACTAAAAAATGATAATTTAATTTATGCTGAAATATTTCTTAATTTAAATTTATTTAATAAAGATTTAAATCGGAAAGAAATTTTAAAAACACTTCTAAAAGTATTTAAAGAAAGTAATATAAAAATAAACTTAGTTTTAGAAATTAATTCTAATTTAGATAAAGATACTTTATATTTAAATTTAGAACTTTTATATGAATATTATAATAAAGGTATTAATGGAGTTTATTTTAAAAAAGAAAAACAAGAAAATTTAGACTCTTATAAAGCCTTATTTGATAAATTTTTAAAAGATAAAATACCATATATAGTTTTACTTGACTCGCGATTAACTAATCAAAATAAAGAAATATATTATAATGCTAGTCGAATTATTTATAATTTAATAGAAAAACCTGATGATAATTTCTTAAATATTATAAGAGACCAAGAGATAGTTTTAGAAATACCTATTACTTATCAAAGTTATTTTAATTTATATGACAATTTATCTAATCATTTTATTTATCTTTTGTATAAAGAAAATGTGAAGTTAGCAATTACAACGATTGATATGACAGCCCTAGATACAGATTTACTTAATGAATATTGTAAATTGTTTAATGTTTTTCCTTTTAATTTACATGATTTAGTAAATATTAATTTAGGTATTTTAAACAAATTAAATGTAAGTGATGAAGTAAAAAATAATTTAATTGTTGAATTTAAAGAAAAGGCTAATGAATTGTTTTAATTATATTTGGAGGTAGTTATGGATAAATTAAGACTTATAGTTATGGAAAATATTAAAGAATTAGGAGAAAAGGTTAATGAACATTTAAAAGAAATAATGGGGGTTACTAATGATTTAATTATTCCCATTGAAGAAATGAAATTTAATAATGGGGAAGGAAAGGTTGTTTTAAAAGAAAGTGTTAGAAAGAAAGATGTCTATATTTTAACAGATGTTTTAAATCATTCTATTACTTATAAAATGTATGATTATTATAATCATAAAAGTCCAGATGACCATTATGTTGATGTTATTAGAACTTTATGTTCTATTCGTAATCAAGCCGACTCTGTTTCTTTGATAATGCCATTTTTGTATGAGTCCAGACAACATAAAAGAGATGGAAGAGAGTCTTTAGATTGTGCTGTTGCTTTACAAGAATTTATGCATCAAGGAGTTAAAAATATTGTAACTTTTGATGTCCATGACTCTAATGTTCAAAATGCTATTCCGTCTTCTTCTTTTGATAATTTTTATCCAACCAATATTATTTTAGAAAAATTTATTACAACCGAAGATGTTCAAAAAGAAAATTTACTTGCTGTATCACCAGATAATGGGGCTTTAAAAAGAACAAGATTTTATGCTAATATGTTAGGTTGTGAATTAGGAGGACATTTTGAAAAACATCGTGACGTTTACCGTGTCGTTGATGGAAGAAATCCTATTTTAGGACATGAATATATTGGTAAAGATGTAAAAGGTAAAGATATTATTGTTGTAGATGATATGATAGCAAGTGGGGAAAGCATGTTAGATGTTGCAGAAGAAATAAAAAAACGTGGTGCTAAAAGAATTTTTATGTTTTCGGCTTATGCTATGTTTACGAAAGGATTAGAAATTTTTGATAAGGCTTATAAAGATAAGTTATTTGATAAAATATTTGTTACCAATCTATCTTATATAAGTGAAGAGGCTAAAAAAAGAGATTGGTTAGTTATTGTTGATTGTTCAGAATACTTAGCAAAGATTATTTTTAATTATCATATTGGAGGTTCTGTTTCACCAATTTTAACTTCGACTAGTAAAGTTTTAGAAGATTTTGCAAAAGGAGACTAGAAATAGTCTTTTTAATTTAGAAAAATCCAAAAAAAGTAATAAAATTAGGAAGTTATCTTGACTAATTTTCTTTTATAAGATACAATTTATTTATAAAGTAGTAAATAGTAAAGATAGGGTGAAAAAGATGAATAAAAAAGGTCAAGCACTTGTTGAGTATGTACTTATAATTGCACTTGTTTCCGTTGTCATTATCGGACTTATAAATATTTTTGGAGGATATTTAAAAGACTCTATAATGAAAGCGTCATGTTCTTTAGTAGGAGAAGAATATGTCAAAGGTGAAAAAGCAGGAGAAGGGAAATGTCAAAGTAGAAGTAATTGATGTATGTCAATTACTTTTTCTAAAATAAAATATATTTAAAAAAAATAGACATAATAATAATGGTGGTAAAGATGAAATATACATGTATTGATTTAAAATATGCAAAATTACATATAGCAAAAACCCAAAAATTTAGAACGATTAATGTTAAAGTTTTATTACAAGATGAAATAAAAAAAGAAGATATTACTAAAAGAAATCTTTTAACAGATTATTTAACTTTAACAACGAAAAAATATAAAACTAAAAAGGAACTTGCTTTAAAAATTCAAGAACTTTATTCTTTATTTGTTTCAAGTTATAATTCAAGAATAGGAAACTATTTAGTAACAAGATTTGATATGTCTCTTTTAAATCCTAAATATACGGAAGAGGGAATGTTAGAAGAAAGTTTTGAACTTTTACATGAAATTATTTTTAATCCTAATGAAGAAGATAATTCTTTTGATACTAAACTATTCAATATTGTAAAAAAAGATTTAAAAACAGAAATTGAAACTTTTAAAGAAAATCCGAAAATGTATTCTATTGCTAAAATGTTTGAAAATATGAATAAAGATAAGCCTTATGCTTATCAAGGATTTGGTTATTTAAAAGATTTAGAAGCAATTACACCTTGTAATTTATATACTTATTATAAAGAACTTTTAAATAAAAGTTTAATTGATATTTATGTAATAGGTGATGTTTCAATTGAAGAAATTACTAAGTTAGTGAAAGAAAAATTGAATTTTAAAACTTTTAAGAAAGAAAAGAAAGATATTTATATCTATCATGATAAAGTAAGAAAAAGAGCAAAAGAAGTTATAGAAGAGGCTGATTTTAATCAATCTAAGTTAGCAATTGGCTGTAAATTATTAAACTTAACGGATTTTGAACGCAAATATGTAATTAATTTATATAGTATGATTTTAGGAGGAGGTTTTAATTCTAAATTCATGCAAGTTATTAGAGAAAAAGAGTCCCTTGCTTATTATATTACTTCAAGTGTTAATAAGGCTGATAATATTTTATTAATTCAATCAGGAATTAGTTATGAAAACTATAAAAAAGTTCTTACAAATATTAAAAACATTATGAAAAATATGCAAAAAGGTGATGTTAATGATTTAGAACTTACTAATGTTAAAACAGAATATTTAAGTATTTTAGAAGAGTCTTATGATAACATTGATAATATAATCGAAAACTATATTGCCAAGAATTTATTAAATTTAGATGATTATGAAACTAAAAAAGAAATGATAATGAAAGTAACCAAAGAAGATATTATAAATGTTAGTAAAAAAGTTTTTCTTGATACTATTTATCTTTTAAAGGGGGTTAATAATGAAAAAAATTAATTATAATAATTTAGACCAAGATATGTACTATTTTACTTTAAAGAATGGTTTAAGAGTATATTTACTTCCTTTTGCTAATAAGAATAATTTTTATGCTATTTTAGGAACGAAATATGGTTCTAATGATATAGAATATTTAAATTCTGATGGTGTTCTTATTAAAAATCCTTACGGTACAGCCCATTTCTTAGAACATAAAATGTTTGAACAAGAAAATGGCGAAGATCCTTTTGCTTTTTTTTCTAAAAGTGGAATAAGTGCTAATGCTTCAACTACTTTTGATAATACTAGATATTATATCTGGGGCGTTAATAATATTTTAGAAAATCTTTCTTACTTTTTAGATTTTATTTTTTCTCCTTATTTTACAGATAGTAATGTTCAAAAAGAAAAAGGTATTATAAAAGAAGAAATTTTAATGTATGAAGATAATCCAGAATGGGCACTTGATGATACAATGCGTAAAAATATGTTTTATAGTTTACCTATTAAAGAAAAAATTGCAGGGGACGTTCAATCAATTGAAAATATCACTAAAGAAGATTTATATGAAGCCTATAATACTTTTTATAATCCTAGTAATATGTATTTAGTTATAGGTGGTAATATTAATCCGAAAGAAATCGAAAAATTAATAAAAAATCATAAAATATTAAATAATATTAAAGGAAATAATGTTATAAAAAGAAAAGAATATCAAGAAAGAGATGATGTTAAAGAAGAATTTAAAGAACTTTTTATGAATGTAAAAGTTCCGAAAATTCGTTATAGTATAAAAATAAATAAAAATAAATTTTCTAATTATAGTGATATTGAACTTAATATGTATTTAGGTGTTATTATGGCAAGTTTATTTGGAACTACTTCTGATTTTAAAGAAAAGGTTACGTTAGAAAGTTTAACAAGTGGTTTTTATCTTGAAAAGAATAATTTTTCTAATTTTTTAACTTTAGATATAACAGCCGAAAGTGATAAAGCCGATATTTTTATTGAAGAAATAGAAAATACTTTAAAAAATATTAAAATAGTAAAAGAAGATTTAGAAAGAATTAAAAAAGTTTGGATTGCAAGTGAAATAAGAATGCTTGATAGTGTTGAATTAACCGTTGATAATATTTATAGTGATTTAATAATGTATCAAGATGTTTATACTAATCGAATAGATTTAATTAAAGAATTAAATATGAAGAAATTAAATAAAATTATTAAAGATTTAGATTTTACTAATAAAAGTTTAGTAATGGTTTTACCTAAAGCAGGATAAAAACATGAAAAAAATAAAAAAATAAATTAAAAGCATGATATATAAGGAAATAAAAGGAAAAATAGATAA
>CANRGW010000058.1 GCA_947630205.1 uncultured Bacilli bacterium | reverse complement strand
AACACAGAAGTTAAGCTCTTTAACGCCGACGATAGTTGTTAATGCTAAAATAGGAAATCGCTAAGAATTTTTTTTATTTTAAAGGAAAAAGGCAATAATTTATCCTTTTTTTTATGTCTTATTTCTTTTAAATTTTAAGGCCTTTTTTCTATTAGGTGTCTCAACAGGTGTCCTGATTTTTCCATTAAGTTCTTTTTTAGGTATCAACATTATTCGAATTATCCTTAATTTAGACACAAAATTATCTTAATTCATTAACTAATAAAATTTTTTTATATATATCCATCTTCATTTCCTATTGTTCAAGGCTTTTCTTATGTAAAATGTCGTCAATTATATTTACCTTGATATCCATTATAAGTATAATATAGTTGATTGGAGAGATAGGAATGTTAGGTAAAATTGAATTATTTTTTATAATGTATACTAATAATAAAGTTAAATTATTAGATTATTTAAAAAATAGTAATATGAATAAAAATGAACAAGATGAATTTTTAGTTGCAATTCTTGCTTTAATGCTAAAAAATAAAAAATATGATAAATTTTTAGAGGTTCTTACTAATTTAGATAACAATAAATTTAAAGAGTTTTGGGAAAATTATGGAAGTCTAGAGTCTTTAGAAGAATTAATTCAAAATAAAGTTTTTGTTAGTAATAAAATTACTCCTTCTATAGTTTATGACTTATTTTATATGTTAAAGCAATATAGTATATCTGATTTTCTTGATGAAGAGTTGAGTAATGCTATTGGTAATATTTTTGCAAATATAGTAAATATGGATGCTTCACTTGCTTATACGGAAATAACTAGAATTGTAAATGAAATAGGGCTTGGATATTTTTGTATGATGTTGAATTACAACAGTAAAATTATGGAAAGTTTTAAAAATTGTATAATGGATAATTATCCTTTAAGTGAAGATATTTTACAAGTATACTTTGAATTTTTTACAGGTACAATTCAAGGTTTATCATTAGCACCAGTTTCAGCCCTTGATAATGAATATATAATGTTAAAGAGAAAAAATGAAGAAGAGAAAATAAAAAAACTTTTACATAAAAGATATTAAAAAAATCTTTATTCCTTAAAGGAAAATGTATTATTTTTGTCAAACAGTAAAAAATATGTTGTCTATCATATTTTTTTTTTGTATAATTATTTTGGTGATAAGAATGGATTACAAATTAATGTCGTATAATGAAAGAGATACTGCAATGATTGCAGAGAATATAGAGTCTGAAAAATTTCCTAATATGGTAATATGTTTAATGGGAGATTTAGGAAGTGGAAAAACCGTTTTTGTTAAAGCTTTTGCAGCCTCTTTAGGTATTAAAGAAGATATCACTTCTCCAACTTTTAATATTATAAAAGAATATCAAGAAGCAGAATTGCCTTTATATCACATGGACGTTTATCGTTTAGAAGATCAAGAAGAAGACCTTGGCATCGAAGATTATTATGAAAAAGGTGGCGTTACTATTATTGAATGGGCTGATATGATTAAAGATAAATTACCAGAAGAACGTTTAGATATTAAATTTAAAATAATAGATGAAAATACTAGAGTTTTAGTTTTAATTCCTCATGGACACGATTATGAGGATATTTGTGGGGTTATTTCGTGAAAGTTTTTTATATAGATACATCATCTAGTTATCTATATATTGGCATTGTTGAAGATTGTAAATTAAAAGGTTCTCTTAAAAAAGAATATGGAACTAATTTATCAAAATATACGATGGATGAGATAGCAAAGCTATTCTCGTCCTTATCTTTAAAACCTAATGATATAGATAAAATAATTGTTGTTTCTGGTCCTGGTTCTTATACGGGAATTAGAATTGGAATGACTATTGCTAAAATTTATGCTTTTGCACTTCAAAAAGAAATAATTACAATTACAAGTTTAGATGCAATGGCTTTGAGTTTAGATGTAGATAAAGTTATAGTTCCTTTAATTGATGCTAGACGTGGTTTTGTTTATGCTGGTGTATATTATAAAGATACTGTTTTAATGCCTAATCAATATTTAAAATTAGATGATTTATGTACATATTTAGATAAATTAAATAAAGATTATGTTTTTATTAGTAATAATTCTTTTCCAACTTTAAAAGTTTTACCTTATAGTCCTGATATATTAAAGATTGTTTTAAAGTATCAAGATAAAGAGTCTATAAATCCTCATTTAGTAGAGCCTACTTACTTTAAATTAACCGAAGCCGAAGAAAATTTAAGGAATAGTCAAGATGATAACTAATATTACAGAAAATGATATAGAAATTATTGAGGATTTAGAAAATAAGTTTCCTAATATTTTTTTAAAAAATGATATTTTAAAAGATTTTAAAAATAATCCTTATACTAAATATCTTGTTTATTTGATTGAAGGAAAAGTTGTTGGTTTTATTAATTATTACATGATTTATGAAAGAATGGAAATAGTTAATTTCAATGTTTTAGATTTTTTTCAAAATAAAAAAATTGGTTCTAGTCTTTTAGAAGAATTATTAAAAATAGCTAAAGATAAAAAAGTAGGAAATATTACTTTAGAAGTTAGAAAAGATAATGTAAAGGCTATTCATATTTATTCAAAATATGGTTTTAAAGAGGTTGCAATTAGAAAAAATTATTATAATAATACAGATGGTATTTTAATGGAATGTGAGTTGATGTAAATGAAGGATATCTATATATTAGGAATTGAGTCTAGTTGTGATGAAACTAGTTTTTCAATTGTTAAAAATGGGATTGAAGAAATTAGTACGGTTATTTCAACGCAAATTGATATTCATAAAAAATATGGGGGAGTTGTACCGGAAATTGCTAGTAGGGCGCATATAAAAAATATAACTTTTGTTTTAGAAGAATGTTTAGAACAAGCAAAAATAAAAATGGAAGATATAACGGCTATTGCTATAACTTATGGACCAGGTTTAATTGGAAGTTTGTTAGTTGGAGTTGAATGTGCTAAAACTTTATCTTTTCTTTATAATAAACCTCTTATTCCTGTTCATCATATTGCAGGGCATATCTATGCTAATAATCTTGTAAAACGTTTAGAATTTCCTTTAATAGCTTTAGTTATAAGTGGTGGTCATACCGAGTTAATTTATATGAAAAGTGATTATTCTTTTGAAAAATTAGGAGCAACTTTAGATGATGCTGTTGGAGAATGTTATGATAAAGTTGCTAAGGTTTTAGGAATTGAATATCCAGGAGGTCCAAAAATTGATAAATTAGCATCTCTTGGAGAAAAAAAATATGATTTACCTATTCCTTTAAATGATGATACTTATGATTTTAGTTTTAGTGGTTTAAAAAGTGCAGTTATAAATTTAGTTCATAAGGAAAAATTAAGAGGTAAGGAAATAAATAAAGAAGATTTAGCGGCTTCTTTTCAAGATGTTGTTATTAAATCTTTGACAAAAAAGACTATGCATGCTGTTAAAGAATATAACGTTAAAAATTTAATTTTAGCAGGTGGAGTAGCAGCCAATTCTGGTATTCGGAAAGAATTTCAAAAATTATGTGAAGAAAATAATATAAATTATACTTTTCCAAGCATTAAATATGCAACCGATAATGCAGCGATGATTGCATCAGCTGGCTATTATGCCTATCTTAAAGGAAGAAGAGCCGATTTAACTTTAAATGCAGTCTCTAGTGATGAATTAAAGTAGTAGTTAATTATTTGATTTTAATTTCTTATTAAAGAAATATATTTCATTTAATTTAACTATTTTTCTTTTTTCAAAGATTAAGAAAATAAATGTACAATTTTAAAAGAAAAACTTTATGTCTTTTAATATACATGGTATAATATTTATAGAGAAATTAGAGAGTAGGAGTTCATAATGAAAAAGATATTACAAAAAATAGATTTTAAAGTTTTAGGAGTTTCTTTATTACATTTTTTAATAACTTTTATTACAGATAGAAATATATTTGTCTTTTCTAATAATTTTAATTATATTAATTATATATGTTGTAAAGGTTTATTATTAATAGTTTTATATATAATTTGGAATTTTATTTTTAAACTTATAAGAAAAGATACTGTAGCGAAAGAATATTTTAAATATTTTTTAATTTATATAATCCCGATTGCTATTTTATTGTTACTAGCATGGCCAGGTAATTGGTTTGGAACTGATGTTTCTAATTTTTATACTTATACGATTGCAGGAGAATTTTTACATTATTTAAATTATATTTCATCCGTTTTTTATATGATTGGTTATATGCTTTTTCCTATTCCAAGTGGAGCCATTATTTTATTAGTTATTTTTCATGGAGTAGTCTTTAGTTATATTTTTAAAAACTTTATGGATATTTATAAAAGTAAATGGGTTTATTTATTGTTAATTCCTTTCTTTATGCTTCATACTTTGTTTTATACTTTCTTTGCTAATCGTCCCATTATGTTTGGTCTTGCTTATTTACTTTTAATTAGTATTTTGGTAATTGATAAAATAAAAAATAATACTTTAACTACTAAGCGTTTATTAGTTTTAGTCTTTTTCACAGGTGTAGTTGGTTTTTGGCGAAGTGAAAGTATGTATTTACCTTTAGCAATTCCTTTATTTATATTTATTATTTATAAAGTTAAATGGAATTTTAAAAATATTGCTAAAATCTTTGGTTTATGTTTATTATTCTTCGTTATCGTTTCAACTCCTCAAAAAATTCAAGATTATAAAGAAAGATATTATCCTCCTAATTTAAGAAATATGCCAATTTATATAGGACCATTTTCTTATATGTTAACAACGGGTTTAAATGGTGAAAACTTAGAAGAAGATTTAGCAAATATTAATAGAATTATTAATATAGAATCGGCTAAAAAATATGGTTCTTATAAAGATACTTATTGTATTTGGCTTGGTGATTGTTTGAATGATTATACTAAAGAAGATTACGAAGTCTTTAAAAAGTCTTATTTTAATGTTTTAAAAAATAATATTCCGTCTTTTTTAAAAACCAAAATTTTAACATTTGCTGCTTCAACTGGCCTCTTTGGTGATATGTTTTCAACGAAAGATTTATATGATGATAAAACTAATATGCTTTTTGAAAGAGCTGATACCAAACCTTTTATTAACTATAAAATTAGGAAATTAACTTATTCTGTTTTAGAGGGTAAAGTTTTTGATGAACATTCCGATATTCTTTATCGACTTACTAATAATTTATTGATACCTCTTTTATTCATTGGTTTAATTTTTATCTATGCAATTGTTAAAAAGAAATTATTTTATTTCTTATTAAGTGGAATGTTACTTGGTCATACTTTTTTAGTTTTTCTAACAGCACCTGCTAGTTATTTTATGTATTATTATAATATTTATCTAACAGGCTTATTCTTAGGAGTTATCTTTATAATTGATATAATTTATTATAAAAAACATAAGAAAAGTTATATTTTAGAATTAAATGATAAAAAAGAAGTAAATGATAAAGTTAAAGAACCAAAAGATAATATTAAAAAAGGTTTAAAAGTAAAAAAAGAAGTAACGAAAGGAAATTTGCAAAAAGAAAAAACGAAAGAAAAAGACAAAGAAAAAGACAAAGAAAAAGATAAAAAAAGAGGTAAAAAGAAGAAATGAAAAAATTACTATTACAGGCTTTAAGTTTTTTTGGAATATCCGGAATTGGTTGGATAATAGATTTTACTATTTATACAACTTTAACAAGTTTTTTCAATGTTCATATTACTATTGCTAATATTATAAGTTCTTTTTTTGCTGTTACTTTTGTCTTTTTAGTATCAACTAGGAAATTATTTATTAATAATAGTAAGATTAATTTAAAAATTAAATATTTAATTTATATCTTATATCAAGTAGTATTTGTTATTACAACTTCCTATTTAATGTCTCTTCTTAAAAATTATTTACTTGGTTTTGATATAAAACTAATTCAAGATTATGTTAATATTATAACGAAAATAATTGTAACACCATTTACAATGCTTATAAATTTTATTGTTATGAAAAATTTAATAGAAAAATTATGAAGGAGGAATTAAGTTGAATAAAATAATGGTCTTTATACCAATGTATAATTGTGAAAAACAAATAACAAGAGTTTTAAAACAATTTGATGCTGAAGTATTAAAATATATAAAAGAAATTGTTATTGTTAATAATAGAAGTACGGATAATGGAGAACAAAAGGTTATAGATTTTGCTAAGAAAAATAAAAAAAATCTCAATATAACTTTATTAAGAAATGATGAAAATTATAATTTAGGTGGTTCTCATAAAGTAGCCTTTAATTATGCTATTGCTAATAAATATGATTATTTAATTGTTTTACATGGTGATGATCAAGGTGATATTCATGATATTTTACCTTTACTAAAAAAAGAAGAATATAAAAATTATGATGCCCTTCTTGGTTCAAGATTTTTAAAAGGTTCTAAACTAAAAGGTTATTCTAAATTTCGAACTTTTGGAAATATAGTCTACAATATGATATTTTCCATTGCTTTAGGAAAAAAAGTAAAGGATTTAGGTTCAGGATTAAATATGTATAAAGTATCTAGTTTAGAAAGTAAATATTATTTAAAATATCCTGATCGTTTAACTTTTAATTGTTGCATGTTATTAGCCATTAAGGCATATAAGCAACAAGTTAAGTTTTTTCCAATTACTTGGAGAGAAGAAGACCAAGTTTCTAATGTTAAGATGATGTCTCAGGCAACTAAAACTTTAGGAATAGCGTTAAAATATTTCTTTTCAAGAACAAAATACTTAGAAAAGGAACATCGAGAAAAAATAATAGATGATTATACTTCAAAAATAATATATAAAGATGGAGGATTAAGTAATGAATAAAGTACATTTAATTATGCCAATGGGTGGAGCCGGTTCAAGATTTTTTAAAGATGGTTATGTAATGCCTAAACCTTTAATTGAAATTCATGGTAAACCTTTTCTTTATTGGTCAACAATGGCTATTAAAAGATATATTGATAATTTAGATATTACTTTTGTTATTTTACAAGAACATGTTGATAATTTTCAAATAGATAAAGTTATTTTAAAATATTTTCCAGATGCTAAATTTGTTGTTTTAAAAGAAATGTTTAAAGAAGGTCCGGTTTTAACTTGTAAAGCAGGAATAGAAAATATTCTTGATGATAATCCTATTATCTTTAATGACTGTGATCATTATTTTAAATGTCAAGAATTATATGATTTTTTAAATAATAAACAGACTTCTAAAGAAGAAGTAGATGGAGCCCTTTTAACTTTTAAGGCAAATGATCCTAAATTTAGTTATTTAGAATTAGATGATAATGCCAAAGTAATACGTACTGTTGAAAAAGAAGTTATTAGTAATCA
>CANRGW010000057.1 GCA_947630205.1 uncultured Bacilli bacterium | reverse complement strand
CTTTCCGATAACTCTTTTAATCCTAAAATTGCTGCACTACTAATTAAGAAAATAATTCCTAAATAAAGACCGATAAAAGTTACCATCGCTGTTAATCCTGTTGTTGCTTCTTTAATTGCTAACTTGGTTGAACCACTTGGCAGTAAATAATCCTTAGTTTTAGAACTCTTATCTAAAGCATTAATACTATCTTCTATTTTCATTATTTCTTTTTTATTAGAAGTTTTATAATTACCTATCAAATGATTTTGAATTAAATAATCTTCATCTATAACACTATCGGGAACTACTATAATTCCTGTATTAATATGATTACTAGACATTTCTAAAAAGCC
Source organism: uncultured Bacilli bacterium (assembly GCA_947630205.1). Lineage (GTDB taxonomy): Bacteria > Bacillota_I > Bacilli_A > RF39 > UBA660 > RUG591. The sequence goes on along the minus strand of CANRGW010000057.1, from coordinate 7,070 downwards.
ATCTTGACAAGTTGAATATTTTGGTTTTAAAGTATGTCCAAATAAATTAATAACTTCACCTTTTTCTAAAGCAAGATTTCTTATTTTAACCATAGATTTAAAGTCAGCAATAATAATATATTCGTTTTTACTTAAATAGTATTCTTGTAAACCATAAAATTTAGCAACTTTATTATAATCACTAATTTTCATAATAGGTTCTTTCGTATCGTATGCTAAAAAAGGAAAATTAGTTCTAACATAATCTAATAATGAACCTAAAGTGTTATTCATAGTTAAATCTTCTGTTGCATAAGTATTTACTTCTATATAATCTTTAAAATAAGTGGTAATATCAAAGTTAAATAATTTAAACATTTCTTTAGCAGTATAATGAGAGTTTTTTATTTGAGAGTCGTTATAACCATATCTTCTATAATCATCATAGTACTTATCCATATTCATATTTTGAGTAAATATAGCATCAACAGGAGCAAGTTTTCTAATATTAGCATTCATGGAATTTTTCATAGTAAGACAAGCCGATAATAAACATATTGTTACAAATAACATTAAACAAATAATTGTTGTGGAAAACACAGTTGTATTAATTTTACTTGAAAACTGTCTTAATGTAAAACTATTTAAACCTTTATAGTAATATTTTTTTAAACTTTGAACAATTCTTAAAATTAGTCCTGATAAAGACCAAAAGATTAAAAAGGTAGATACAACTCCCATGATAATTGGTTTTATAACATCAACAACTTCTTGTAAAGTTAGGAATTCGGCTGTAACCATGTAATAGGCTTTTCCAAGTACAAGCAAAGATATAATAAATATAATAATACAAAGATAAGGATTTTTTAATTGTACTTTTTCACTAGTTTTAGCACCATTTAATAAATCAATTAATTTACATTTACTAACACTGTAAGTATTGAATATCATAACAAGTAGATACATAATACTAAAATAAATGATAGTTTTTATACAAGCAGAAGTTGAAAAGACAAAAGCAAATTTAGTAAGGTCAGCCTCAAACATATTAGCAACAACTAAACTCATAATTTGAGAAATCAGTACGCCAACAGCAAGACCTACAATTAAAGATAAAATACCGATAAAAAGTGTTTCAAAGAATAAAATTAAAGATATTTTTCTTTTACTCATTCCAAGTGTTAAATAAACTCCAAACTCTTTGTTACGTCTTTTCATTAAAAATCTGGAAGCATATATAATTAAGAAACCTAATATAAATGAAACAAAGACACTGACACTAGAAAGCATTGTCATCATAAGTTCAATTATATCCTGTGTTGAACTTGAAACATTTATCATAACCGTTTGACTATCTAAAGCATTAAAAACATAGAAAATGGCTACCCCAAGAATAAGTGTAAAAAAATAGATGGCATAATCTTTTATACTTTTCCTGATATTTTTTAAAGATAACTTACAAAGCATCATTTAAATCGCCACCAAGTAAAGTAACTACATCAATAATCTTATCAAAAAATTCCTTACGAGAATTATCCCCTTTACGTATTTCTTTAAAAATTTTACCATCTTTGATAAAGATTACTCGTCTTGCATAACTTGCTGTAAAAGCATCATGGGTAACCATCAGAATAGTTGCTCCCATTGCGTCTAAATAATTAAACTTTTCTAAAAGCATTTTGGAAGATTTAGAGTCTAAAGCACCTGTTGGTTCATCAGCAAGTATCAATTTAGGATTAGTAATAATTGCCCTAGCCGATGCTACTCTTTGTTTTTCACCACCTGACATTTGATAAGGGTATTTATTTAAAATATCTTTAATATCCAGTTCAAGAGCAACTTTTTTTACTCTTTTTTCAATCTCCTTAACGTTTACATTTTGAATAGAAAGAGCAAGAGCAATATTTTCATAAGCCGTTAAAGTATCTAACAAATTAAAATCTTGAAAGATAAAACCTAATTCCTCTCTTCGGAATTTATTAAGTTCATTTCCTTTTAATTTAGTAATATCAAGTTCTCCTAAAAAGATATGACCACTTGTTACCTTATCAATCGTTGATATACAATTTAAAAGCGTTGTTTTCCCCGAACCAGATGCCCCCATAATAGCAACAAATTCACCTTTTTCTACTTCAAATGATAAATCATCAAGGGCTTTAGTTAAAGATGAACGACTACCATAATATTTTTCAATTTTACAAACTTTTAAAATATTTTCCATTTTTTCTCCTTTCAAATCCATAATAATTCAAAAAAAATATTTTGTCGCATCTTTAATCTTACATAACCTTACAATTTTGTAATACTACTTTAAAACATCATAATATTTATCTTTAGCAAAAGTTATAAAGACCTTTGTATACTTATTTTCAAGAGAGTCTATTTCAATTTTATGTCCTAGTTTTTCACACATATTTTTAGCAATAAACAACCCCATTCCAGTTGATGAAACACTTCCTCTTCCGTTTTCTCCAGTAAAAGATTTATCAAATACTTGTTTTAAATTCGATTTTTTTATTCCTATTCCATTATCTTCAATAATTAATATAGTTTTATTTTCTTCATCTTTCACGAATATTTTTATATAAGAATTTTCAATATTTCTTTTATATTTAATACTATTATTTATTATTTGTCCTAGAATAAATTCTAACCATTTAGAGTCCGTTAATACTTTAAAATTTACATTTTCTACAATATAATCTATTTTATTTTCAAGGATTTCATCCATATTTTTAAGACCTACATTTTTAATTACTTTGGCTAAATCCGTTTCCTTTATTAAATAATCTTTTTCAGCATTTTCCGAACGAACATAATAAAGAACTTGGTCTACATAATTTTCTAATCTTTTTAATTGTAATTTAGTTTTATTATCAAAATATTCTTTATGATTATTACTCATTAAAACTAAAGTAGCAAGAGGAATTTTAACTTCATGTATCCACATTTCAATATACTCTTTAAAATCTTGCAAAGACTCATTTATTAATTTTATATTTTCATTCATTGACTTATTAATTTCATATAAAGCTTGATATAAAAGTTCTCCTTCATAAAACTCTGGTTTTATTAAAGTTTCTAATACTAAATAACTTTTATCAAGAGATGCAATATTTAAAAATAAATCTTTATAAAACTTTCTTTTGCGAAAATACGGAATTAGTAAAACAAGTAAAAAACAAACAATATATATAAATGATGATGATAGAAGAACCTCTTTATCAACTTTAAAGGCTAAAAATATAAGTAAATTAATTATATAACAACTAATAAATATGAATAATTTATATAAATTATCTTTAAAATATGCTCCTATTTTCATAATAAAATATACCCTATTTTCTTTCTTGTATCTATTGCATTTGGATAACCAATTTCTTTTAATTTATTTCTTAGTCTGCTGATATTAACATTTAAAGCATTTTCATTTACATATTCGGAATTATCCCATAAAGTTGTCATAAGTTCTTCTCTTGTTACAATCTTATTTTGATGATTTAATAAATAAGAAAAAATAAGAATTTCATTTTTAGTTAGTTCTATTTCAAGATTATTTTTTTTAATTATACCTTTTTGGAAATCAAATTTTAATTCTTTATAAAATAGTTCATTGGAATTATTATAGTTAGTTTTTGTTCTTTTCAAAACAGCCCCTATTCTTAAAAGTAATATATTAGGATTATATGGTTTGGTAATATAATCATCGGCTCCATAAGAAATAGATAAGGCTTCATCTGTTTCGGTATTTTTACTGGTTACCATAATAACAGGAATATTAGATTTTTTTCTTAACTTTTGAAGAAGCAATTCACCATTTAAATAAGGAATATTAATATCTAGTAATATTAAATCTGGAGAAACTTGAAATATTTCTTCTAAAGAATTTTGATAGTTTTCTAAAAGAAAAATTTCATAGTCATTTTTTTCTAGTAATTCTTTTAACTCTAAACTAATTGCTTTATCATCTTCAATAATCATTATTCTTGCCATAAAATCACCATTTTCTTCTTCTTATTATACCATGATTAAAAGAAAATTAACCTTACACTTTTGTAATAATAAAAAAAACTATAAAGATTATCTCTATAGTTATTTAGAATTATATTTGTTATAATACCAGGCTATTATTAAAGAACCTAATGTATTTCCTAAAATCATCACGAGTAAATAATAGAAAACTTTAAAGGAAAAAACAGAAGCAATACTAAAATAAAACATATTGGCAACACAATGTTCAAAGCCACATAATATAAATGCCATAACTCCCATGAATATTGTTAAATATTTTCCAACAACATCTTTTTCTTTTTTATAATTATTAACGGCAATATACATTATCATACCACAAAAAAGGGCTAAAATGAATATACTTAAAAGGCTATCATTTAATTTAGTATTAACAATATCTTTCGCTAATTCTATATAGTTTTTAAATCTCGTTAAACGCATTAAATTACCAACGGCAAAAGTACCTAAAAAATTTCCTATTAAAGATAATAATAATTCAATTATATAATTTGGTTTATTTACTAATAAATGTCCAACTTTTCCTGTATATAAATTAAAAGAATACATACAAACCGTAAGAAGCCCTAACGAAAAAATAAAAGAACCTACTACTTTATCAGGAATGGCTAAATAAGCAATACCTCCAATACTAATTAAAATTCCAGCATAAAAGCCTTTAATTATAAAATCTACATACTTTTTCATAACTCCTCCTAGCATGACTTTTTACATCATAAATATATTTAATTTTGCATTAATATTTGTTGGCCTTTTATTAAATCATAATTTATTAATTTAGTTCCATCTAAATTTTCTTTATGCATATCAATTCCTGTAATTTGACTATTTTCATACGTTGTATAATAATATATTCCTTTATCCATATTACAACAAGAACTATAAATTGTTATTTCGTATTTATCTTCTCCCATATGAACACATCCTCTTTGTTGATCAACAGAATTTAAAATATGAAAAAATTGACTAATACTTTCTGATTCAGAGTCTCCGGATAAAGAATTCATCTTTGTAAAAGTTGCCTTTACAAATCTGGAAGCAGATGATAAATCACCTGGTAAACCGATTGCTCCCATTCCTCGACTATAAGTATCAAAATTTAATTTTTTGGAAAAGTTATTTATGGGCTCTTCGATTGATAAATTCATATAATTATTTAAATTAAACATGTGGATATCAAAAGTTGGATTATTTGTTAAAACTCCAACAGGATTATCATATACTTTTAAACCATCTTGTAAAGACTCAACGGTAATAGATTTTTCTTTATCAGCAATAATCCAATGCAAAGGAGATGCTTTCAAGTTACTGCTAAAATCAATTTTGGCAATATTTATCTTTTCTAATAATTTTTTAACTTCTGCAATATTAGCACATTGAGATAAAATCCAAGGAATAAATTCAAAAGGAGCAATATTATCTTTTGTACTTTCTTCTTCATTATAAAAAGCATTAGTTGGAAAATTTAAACCAGCCATACCTAGACCTTTTTCATTAATAGCATCATAATATAATGGATAATCATTAGAAACATAAGCCATACCAATAATAGCATAATGATTATTAATTTCATTTACTTTTCTAAATTTAAATTCATAATTTCTTGGTGTAATTGTTACAGTTTCTTTATAAGAATACTCTAAATCTAAATTCCTGCCAAAATAGTGATTTTTCGTATTGTATGTTATTGCTGTACACATAATTATTACCTCTCTTTCCATATCAACAACCATATTGTTCTTTCAATAATCATTATATCATATAGAAAAAAATATTTAAACCTAGTAAATATTCTTTCCACTTTAGAATTAAATTTGCCTTAAAAATATTTTTCTATTTATGACCTTTTCTTAATAAGAACATACTAATAACTAGCAATATTATGGATGGTAATATAAATTGTAAACTTCTTCCTATTACATTAATGTAAAAAGGAGTTGAATAAAGATAATGATTTAGCCAGTCAATATCTAAAAAAGTTATAAAACCAAGCATTAGTAATAAAGATATAAAAACTAAAAGCATACTAATTATTTTTTGGCTCTCTATTTTAACTTTATTCTTCTTTTTCATGATAATATAAAAAATCATTAAGAAAATATATTCAATTATACAAAATGCTGATAATAAATAAGAAAAAGTTGGTAAAGTTGGAATATCTTTAAAATGATATATACTAAACATTTCTGCTAATATAAAAGTTATTATTAAAGATACAATACTAGTTACAATTACAGTTAATATTTTTTTCATTTAATCACCTTTTATTCTATTATATCACTTAATTCTTTTAGAAAATTATAAATTGCCAAAAATAAAAATTAATTAAAGTATTTTATAATAAATTTTGTACCTTTATTATTAGATTCTACTGTAATACTTCCATTATCTTCTTCAATAATAACTTTTGCTAAGGCTAAACCTATTCCTATACTTTCATTATCAGAATTTTCCCCTTTATAAAATCTTTCAAAAATATGTTTAATATCTCTTGAAGATATTCCTTGACCAAAATCTTTTATTTCTATATAAGAATAGACATTATATTTTCCATAATTAATTTCTATTGATTGATTGCATTTAGAATAATCAATACTATTTTTTAAAATATTAGTTATTGCTTCTACTTGCCATTTAAAATCACAGGTTATTATAGTTTCATTATCTCCTTTTATATTTATTTTAATATTTTTTAAATCACATAAAGTTGATACATTTTTTATTGCTTCATTCAAAATATCTTTTAATAACCTTTTTTCTTTTAGAAAATTAATTGTATTAGCATCAAACTTTGATAGTTTTAGAATAGATTGTACTAAAAAATTAATGTTCATTATATTTCTTTTAATATCTCTTATAAAATCTTCTCTTATTCCTTTATCCATATCAGCATCATCAATTAAATTATCTAGCATTACTAAAATACTAGTCAAAGGAGTTTTTAATTGATGAGATATATCTTCTAAAGATGTTTTTAAATTTTTCTTATCTTTTTTAGAATTTTCAGCAGTTTCTTTCAACATTACTGTTGTTTTATATATCTCATTTTTTAAAATAGAAAG
>CANRGW010000056.1 GCA_947630205.1 uncultured Bacilli bacterium | reverse complement strand
CGTTGCATTTTTTTCTTTTTGATTAGATATTTTAACCGTAACTAAATCACCAACAACAAGTTTATCCAAACCTTCCCCTATTAAAGGAATTGTAAAGATATTTTTAGCATCACGTAAAATTACCCATTTTTTATCTTTTTCAGCACATACTTCCCCTACTTTCGTTTTAGGATTTCTCTTTAATACTTTAAGAATTTTTCCCTCAGCATTTTTAGTCCCAGCTTCACCTTTTGTGATACTTGCTAAAACAATATCCCCGTCAAGTGCCGAATTTTTATAATCTCTAGGTATAAAAATATCTTCTTTTAAAGAACTAACAATAACAAAACCATATTCCCCTTTACTTTCAAAGGTTCCTTTATACGCATTACGTGCCATTTCCGAATCAATAAAATTCATATATTTACCATGCTTAGTCATATATAAATCATAATCTAATAACATTTCTTGAAGAATTTCCATAACCAAACTATCTTTATCTTGTCCTAAATTTAAATACTCAATAATTTCAATAGCATCTCTTGCTTTCTTATCTTTTAACAAATCCATTATTTGTTTTTTTATATCTTCTTTCATAAGCACCAACTTTCAATACTAGTATAACATTATTTTTCCTTTAACAAAAGAACTTTAGTAAAAAAGCAAAATAATTTTAACATTCTTAATTGTTAAAACTATTTTCTTGAATAAAAACTATCAATTTTTATCTTGATAGTTTTTATAAACCTAAATTAAGATTAATTTTGTTCCATTTAAAATCTTGGCATCTTTTATATTCAAATCCCCATCATAAAATTCACAAGTATCACTATTCATTAAAGCATGATTAGAACTAATAGGATAAGCACCATCGGTTAATTCGTGTATTCCTTTAACAAGTCCTAAAATAACATTTCCAATTTTCTTATGAACTGGTAAAAATAAATCATATTTTATATCTAATTCCGGAACATAAACTTCAACTAAAACTTTATGGTTCATATTATAACTCCTCTACACTATTATTAATCCGTTCATTTACTTCTTGTAAATTATTAGCATCAAAAGTCAAAACTTTCATTAATGCATGACGACCACTAATAATAACATAACCAAAATCATTTTTAAGCTGAGCTTGTAAAGCCCTATCACTACTTCTTGTAAGTTTAATTGTAAATTGATTAGCAATACCTTCACCAATCCAAATAGCATCATCAGGACTACTAACTTGTTTATACCAACTTTCAAATTCAAATTTCTTAAATGTTTCTACACTATCGACAACAACAAAATTAATAATTGGAAGTTTTTCTTGTTTATTAAACAAATTCGTAAGAATTGCTCCTAAATCAACTGTTAATTTACTCTTCAAACGATTAAAGTCATAAATAACAACTAACATAGGTTGATATTTAGCAATAATACTATTATCATAATTAGCCTTTTCATATTCATCATATATCTTATTGACATTATCATTAATACTATTAAAAACAGCATCAAAATTATTTGTATATTTAGTTATATTAAGATAATTTTCTGATATTTGATTATTAGCATCAAATAAATAAGTTTTAAATTTGGTAATACCATTAAATTCACTCAATAGTTCTTTAACAAAGGATTTAGTATTATCAATATCATTAGCAACAATCTTATTAAAGAATAACTTTTTAAAGTCATAAAAACAAATCTCTAAATTATCTTTATAAATACCAACTGGAATATGATTTAAGTTTTCAATAGGGTCATCAAATATCTTCATATTAACAGTTTCTGGTAATACTGGAATAGCAGGTGCTTTATTAGGATATTTTTCTTTAAGTTCAACAGCCAATTTTTTAAAGAATTCACTACTTTCTTCTTTTCTTGATGGATGTGCTGTTTGAAATTCATAAACCCCATCACCTATTTTAACAAGACCACGTCCAACCGCTTTAGAAGGTAAAATTGTCGTTTTTCCAACAACAGCATAGTAATCACTCTTATCATTAAGTTCAAGGGCCAAAGCCATTTTAAAGTTTTGAGCCAATTTATAACGAATTGAGTTAGTACCATTTCCTGTTACCATAAAGTAAATTCCAAAACGTGGACACTCTCTAGTATACTTAGTTAATACTTCAACATAATCAGAATACAATTCAGAAAAAGAATCGAATCCATTTATCATAACAATAATTGATGGAATATTTTTTCATGTTGCTTTTTTATATTCAACAATACTACCAGCATAATTTAAAAATAATCTTTTTCTTTCTTCAATATAAGAATTTAATAACTTAAATAGATTTTCTAATTTATCTTTATCATTAGAAAGAATAACATCTCCAACATGAGGTAAATTCTTTAAATTAAGCATTGTTTCTGAACCAAAATCTAAAATATAGAAATTAACTTCATCTGGAGTATAAGTTGTTGCACATGAATAAACAACCGTTGTTAAAACTAATTCTTTACCACTTCCAGAAAGCCCATAAATTGCTGTATTACCACTTTGACTTATTGGAAGTGTTAACATATGTTGTTGTTGATTAACAGGATCATCAAATTCTCCAATTAAAGGATTAATCAAAATATCTTTTTTATAATTATATTTATTTTTAAGAGCATCTAATTTTATAAAATCTGGAATACGATTTAACCATAATTGGTTAACCATAATATTTTCTTTATATGCAACTTCATCTAAATATTTAACAATATTAGTAATCTCTTCACCTTGACTTTTAACACTTTTTTTAATAGTGTTATCAACGTTTTTATAAACTGCTCCATAGTTATTGATAAAATCTATGGAACTATCAATTTTTTTAATACGGAAATCACTTGGATAATAAGGTGCTCCTGACCAGGCACTTTGTCCAAAATAGAAATATTCATTAAAACCTACTTGTAAGAAGAAACTACCAACATTAGTAATATTTGCAGCATCTGGTCTTTTTAACATATCCATCGAATCGCTTCTATCTTGAACTTTTAAACAAACTTTAAAACGTGAGTTACTCCAAATCTGATCATTAACAATACCACTTGGTTTCTGAGTAGCCAAAATTAAATGTACTCCTAAACTACGACCAATACGAGCAATTGACATAAGTTCATCCATAAACTCTGGTTGCTGCATTTTTAATTCGGCAAACTCATCACTTATGATAATCAAATGACTCATAGGTTCATCAACTTGTCCATTACGATATAATCTTTGATACTTATAAATATCAATTGTTGACTCATTTAACTTATCACGAGCCTCATTAAATATCTTTTGTCTTCTTCTAAGTTCAGAATTTAAACTAGATAATGCTCTTGTAATCTCTGTTCTATCAAGGTTAGTTATAATACCAGCAATATGTGGTAATTTAACACCATTATCTTTATTTTCAAAAGCCCCAGCTAAACCTCCACCTTTATAATCGATTAAAACAAAATTTACTTCGTCAGGATGATAATTAATAGCCATTGATAAAATATACGTTATAATAAATTCTGATTTACCGGAACCAGTCATACCAGCAATTAATCCATGTGGTCCATGAAATTTTTCATGAATATCAAGCGTTAATAAATCACCTGTTTCTAAAATTCCAACGGGAGCCTGTAAACTATTAATTGGATTAGAGTCTTTCCATCTATTAATAACATTTAACTGTTCAACACGTCCAACATTATACATTTCCAAGAATGTATAAGTAGTTGGTAACATAAATCGTCCTTTTTGAAATTCAATAGGAACATTAGCAACTTTTCCTGTTAAAAGGTTCATGTTTAATGTATTAAGATCAGCCCTAAATTCTTGTTTAGCCCCAGTTGTTAAGTCTGGTTCTAGCATTAAACTTTTATCGTTATTTATATCAATAAATACTTTAGCCTCATCAGGAAGTCTTCTTAAACTTCTATCTAAAGCAATAATAGAAAAACCAAAATTGCTTTCTTCATGTAAAATTTTATCAAGTATTTCAACATTTCTTATATTTTTATAATTATCGGTAACAATAACATAATATGGTAAATAATCATGGAAATCAGGAGAAGTAACTTCATAACTTCTTTCTTTATCTGTATACTTACGGTTCATATATTCTTCAAGTAAATATCCAGATATCTGATTTATTTCTTCTTTCGTTGTTCCAAAAAACCTAAATGTTTTTTGATTATTCCAAACAAATGGTGTTAAACGCAAATACTCAAAATAAGTAGCATTTTCTTCTTTAGTTAAAACAACAATTTTTAAATCTTCGTAACTGTGATAAGAAATCATTTGTAAAATTATTGTTTCTAAAAATTGATAACCAAGTTTCGTTTCTGAAGTAATAGCCATTATATTTTTTTCCGTTAAAGAAACCGTAACTGGAACATTTTCAAGTTTTTTCTCGCTTCCTGCAACATCATACAACAATTTTTTTAAATTATCGTCAACTAAAGTAAATCTTTCTTTTTCATACTCTATTTTAACTGATGCTTTAATATCACCTATTCCAATTCTTAAATTTAAAAAGTCATCATGGTCAAGTTTTCTTTCCCATAAAGTATTTTGGCGATTAGAAATAATTTCATAACATTTTTCATTAGTTTGATTATTTTCAACCAAAATAAATTTTTGTTCTTCTAGTTTATCTTTAATATCTTTATCTCTTTCATGAACATATTCCGTATATTTTTCTTGACGTAGTTTTTCTTTCTTTTTATTATGTTTTTTTTGCCATACTCTAGAAATTATTGGAACAACAAAAGATGCAAAAAGGGTAATAACTGTAACAATTAACATTGGAAGAACATCTTTAAGGGTAGCTCCTTCATTTAATCTAGAAATCATTGAATATAGAGACATACTACTAGTAGCAGCCATTGTCATTGAAGATGCAAGAGTTAAAAAGAAAGGCATTGACTCTGGATCTTGATTTTCAGGTGGTGAATCGATATGGAAAGTTTCTTCAATGATATTTCTTTTAAAACGAGGGGTTCTAAAGAAATAATCTTCTTCATCATAAATATCTAATTCTTCTTCTATTTCATTCTTTTGAGAAACACTACCTAAACTAATTGGTTTTAATTTTTGATTATTAATATTAACCGTATTATATGGATTATTGATAATCATATAGTTACCAAGAACAACAATTCTAAGTCCTAAAATAAATACAACATCACCATTATATAATCTTTCTTTTTTAACACTTCGGTTATTTAAATAAACTAAATGAGTATCAGTTAAAACCTCAATATACCAAGCATTCTCATAATAAATACGAACGCTAAACGTACTTAAATAATTATGTCTATATAAAATATCAGGATTATTGGTTCCAATCATAATAGAAGGATCTAAAACTTGATAAAGCGTTGTTTTATCATAAGTTGGAATACAATATAAAATATATTTATAATCACTTTTACGATATAAAATCTCACAAGCAAAATAATCTGTTAAATTGACACTTCCAACAGGGTTATTATTAACAATAATGGCTGTATCAGCTGTATTAGTAAGCAACCATTTACCATTTTTCTCTTTTATAGTAATTAAATCTATTTGATTACCATTATCATCTATATCAACAATCTGAAAATCACCATAAATAGTATTAGGTAAGGTTGTTGTTATTATTCTATCTTTTTTTAGTACTAATATCTTCATAATATCCCTCTATTCTATATACAATAGTATAACAAAAAAAATATTAGATAGCAATTACTTTTCATAACTTTTTATAATTACTAATCTAATATTTTTATTAAGCTGTCTTTTTCCAAAGATAATCGTTCATAAGGTCTATCATAGCTTCTATAACATTATTTATACTTCCATTTATTATACTTTCGACTGCTGTAATTTTAGTTGGAATATTATTCTCATATGCTTTAATTTTTTCATTACAAGCTCTTATTTGACGATTTAATTCACTAACCCTGCTATAATAATAGTCTACACGCGTTCCTGATTGTTGATCACTCGGAAAACTAAGATTATGCAATTCAGAAGTAAGATTTCTTTTTCTATTATTAAGAGTAATATAATCCTTAATATCTTGATTAATTGCCGTTATAGATTTCTCAACACTATCAACACCATCATTATACTGAGTTAATAAAGTCTGGTATTTCTGACCAGCTTCATCTCCTGCCATTTCAGATGCTTTTGCTATTTCAGCAGTAAGGGTTTGAGTATAACCACTAACATCGTTAGGAATAGAAGCTTTTAAACTTTCAACTGTCCCTTGATTATTACCATTAGCATAAACATTAAATTGACTAGAAACGTCACCTAGAGCTTTTGTTAATTCTTCTATAGCACCATTTAACTTAGTAGAAATATTTGAAGATACATTAGTATCATTTTCTTTTAAAGCTGATACAATCCAATCAGTTGCAACTAACGTTTCAACATCATTTTTAAAACGTTGTTTTGCTTGCTCTAAAGCTTTCTGCAATTCTGCAGTTGTAAAATTTTTCATCGCACCCCTCCTAACTTGCACTTTCCGTACTAGAAGTTGTACCTGATAACAAAGAGTCTATTGTTACTACTTCTGTAGTACTATCCATTGGAACATAATAAGAATTACCATCTGTTCCATCAACGACTAATCCATAAGGAATTCCATCTTGTTCAACTGTATCTTTAATGAAATATGCAGTATTAGCATCTGTCATTTTAGAGAATACATCTTCACCAATTTTAGGAGAAGTCAACATCATTGTACTCTCTCCTTCTTTACTCTTTAATAATTCCTTATATTCCGTTGTTAATTTAGAATTTTCATTGACCTCAGCATAATAGAATTTTTTCAAACTAGCATCGTAAATTCTATAATAATATTTACCATTTTGATAAATAATACCAACAACATCATAAGTAGATGTTAAACTAGATTGAATAGTTGAAGGACCACCTATAGTTTCATACAAAGGTGTAATTACAGTAAACAATAATGTTCCAACAACTGCTGATTGAATAAAGACATCCGGCTTAACTGGATCTGGAGTAACTGGCTTAGGATCTGTTTCACCACCAGAAGAACCTTTTTTGCCGCCTTTATTTCCTCCTCCATAACCAGAACCACCGTCTGGAGTAATACTAGCAGGGGTACCGCCTGGTTCACCAGTTCCTTCATTAGCCTCTTGTGCTTTAGTATATGAAGTATCATCCCATGCTATCATACCATCAAGTTCATCCATCCAATTACTAGCAAATTTATTCAAATCTGCAAGAATACTATCAGCTGTTATTGAACCAAGTCTTTCTTTCGTATGTGTATTTAAACCATCAAAAATCCCTTTACATTCATTAATAGCGTTAGTAACCGTTTCTTCACATACCTTTTTAGCAGTGCTTAAGGCAGATCTTATTGCTTCAAGTTCAGCCGTAGATACCTGACCACTTGCATCAGCTGCACTAGTCTCAGGGGCACTAGCTACAGAAGTACCAAAGCCTAAATCAACAGTTACGTCTTCGCTAGTTTCTGTAGGATCTACTGGTTCTACTATATCAACTAAATCAGGATCCCCCGTTGCTGTTTGAATACCTAATATTTGTCCTTCTTTTGCCTGTTCTCTAGCAAATGTTC
>CANRGW010000055.1 GCA_947630205.1 uncultured Bacilli bacterium | reverse complement strand
ACAGGCTTCGTGGTCGGAGATGTCATAGTTTATAACCGCCACTTTGGCGTTCGCCCAGTCCTTAACCTTTCTTCATCTGTAACCTGGTTAGATGGTGATGGCACCAAAGAAAATCCTTACAAAATAATTGCCGATAAACAGTAATCTAATGTGTTAAAGCATTAGATTTTTCTATTCTTTAACTTGTTTTACTATATAAAATATGGTATTATATCACTTAAAAAGAGGTAGATATGGAAAAGATAAAAATTGTAAAACCTAAAATTATTAGAACTAAAAAATATAAAACCATAGATATAGTTTTAGTATATCCAATTATGTTTCAACAAAATCATTTTTTTGATTTAAAAATACTTCGTAATATCTTAAGTTCAACATCTTTAGAATATCCTTTAGAAAAAGATTTTAAAAATGCAATGTTAAAGAATTTAATAATTAATTATTCTTCTACAATAACAAGAGTTAATAAAAATATTTTCTTTAAAGTTTATTTAACTATTCCTAATCCTAAAGATATAGAAGATTTTAATATAAAAAGTGCTTTTCAATTCTTTTTTAATTCCCTTTATAAACCTAATATTGTAGATAATAAATTTAAAGAAGAAGATTTTGAAAGAGAAAAAAACTTTATAATATCAAGATGTAAAAATAATCATAAAGATATTTATGGTTATAGTTATGATAAATTTATGAAATGTCTTGAAGAAAGTCATTATAATTCTTTTAGTGAATATAAAAATTTAAATAGTTTAGAAAAACTTACAGCATCATCTTTATATAATTATTATCAAGAAAATATTTATCAAAATATACCTTTAGTTTTTGTCTATGGAAATATCTTAAAGAAAGAAATTGATAACCTTTTCAAAGATTATTTCCTTTATGTAAATGAAAATAATTATCAAAAGAACTTTAGTAATTATAAAGAAACAAGAAATAAAACTTTAATAACAATTGAAAATAAAAAAGAATTTCAAGACTCAGTTTTAAATATTGCTTATTCTGTTTCTAATATGCAGGAAAAAGATGAAATTTATTTAAGAACTTTAAATAATGTAATTTTAAGAAGTTTAGGAGTTAGTCTTTTCTTTAAAAAATTAAGACTTGATAATAATCTTGTTTATTCAGTCTATAATTCAGTAGTTCTTAATCGAGGGTTATTAATCATTGAAACTTATATTAACAAAGATAATTATGAAAAAGTTTTATCTTTAATAGAAGAAGTTTTGGAAGAATTAAAAAGAAAAGAAAATTTACAACTTTACAGGGAAAAGTGTTTAACTAATTTAAAGTATTCAATGATTAGGAAAAAAGATGATAAATATGATAAATTAGATGAAGTAATAGATGTTAACTTAGGTATTGATATAAAAAGTGATGAATTAGTTCAAAAGTTTAAAGAAATTAAGATAGAAGATTTTCAAAAGTTTTTAGAAAGAGTTAAACTAGATACAGTTTATTTCTTAAGAGGTGAAAAATGAAAGATATTAAATTTGTAACTTTAAATAATGGTTTAACAATTGTTTTTTATAATGATAAAACTAAACATTCGGCTATTCTTGATTTAATTATTAAGTTTGGAGGAATTAATACATCTTATAAATATGATGGTAAGTATTATAAAATACCAAGTGGTTTTGCTCATTTTTTAGAACATTTAGTAATTGAACATAGTATGTATGGAAATATGTTACCAATGTTTTTAGATAACAATATTAATTTTAATGGAGCAACTTATACTAAAATGACGAATTTTTATATTGATACTGTTCATGATTTTAATAGAAATTTAGTAAAGTTATTAAAAGGAATTAATACAAGAGTTTTTAATCATGAAGATGTTGAAGTAACTAAGGGAGCAATTTTAGAAGAAATAAGAGAAAATTTAGATAATAAATTTCGGCAATTGGATAAGTTGACGAGAGAGTGTTTATTTAAAGAAATTGATTATCAAGATATTTTAGGTACTTTAGAAGATATAGAAAAAATAACTTATGAAGATATTAAAAGATGTTATGAAGTCTTTTATAAACCAAGTAATCAATTAATTGTTGTTTCTGGTAATTTTGATGAAGAAAAAGTTTTAGAATTAATAAAAGATACTTATGATAGTTTTCAAGAAAGTAAAGTAAAAACCGAAATACCTTTCGTTAAAGAACCTTTAGAAGTTAGAAAAAAAGAGAAAGTTATTAAAACGATAACAGAAGAAGATTATGTTCGGATTAGTTATAAGATTGATATAAGTAAATTAAGTTCTTTTGATAAAATTAAGTTATCTTTTTATATGCGTTATTTATTGTCTTATAATTTTTCTTCAAAATCAGATTTTCAAAAGGAAATTCTTGATAAAAAAATATCTGTTTATGATACAGATAATGATTTTTATTTTTTAAAAGATTTTGTAATTTTAGAATTAGGTACTTATACTTCTTTAAAAGATGAATTTATTTCTTTAGTAAAAAAGAAAATAAAGAATTTGGAATATGATAAAGAGGATTTTGAACTTTGTAAAAAAGAGAGTTTAATTTCTATTATATTAAGAGATGAAAACTTAAATAGTATGGTCTTTCCACTTGTTGATAATATTATTGCTTTTGATTATTATGATTATGATAAAATTGAAGATATAAATAAAGAAACATTTGAAGATTATCAAGATACTATGAAAGGATTGGATTTTTCTAATTATAGTATTACTAGTATAGTTAAAGATAAATAAATATTGGTAAAAATCACACCTTATTTGTTTTTTCATAAAATGAAATAGGGAGTGATTTTTTTGGATTATAAATATTATTATAATAAATTGCCAAATGGTAAAGATGATTATGGGTTTAAAGGAATTACTAAAGATGGTTATGGACTTAAATGTACAAAGTTTAAATTAAGATATCCACCTCAACAACAAGATATGGAACCGGGTATGGAATATTTAATGAAACCACGACCTATTTTTGATAATCCTCATTATAAAGGTTGTTGTAAATTGAAAGATAAGGTAGCAATTATAACAGGTGGGGACTCGGGAATAGGAAGAGCCGTTGCTGTTTCATTTGTTAAAGAGGGAGCCTCTGTTGTAATCGTTTATTTGAATGAAGATAGAGATGCAATGGAAACGAAAAATTATTTAGAAAAACTAGGAGGAAAATGTTTATTAATAAGAGGTGATTTAAAAAATCCGGAATTTGCTAAGAAAGTTGTTGATGATACACTTAATTGTTTTCATAAAATTGATATTTTAGTTAATAATGCAGGGGTACAATTTCAACAAAAGAGTTTACTTGATATTACGGATAAACAATTTGATTATACAATGAAAACGAATATTTATTCGATGTTTTATTTAACAAAGAATGCTTTAAAATATATGAAATCAGGGGCTTCTATTATTAATGTCTCTTCTGTTACTACTTTTTATGGTGAACCAGAGTTAATCGATTATGTAACTTCTAAAGGGGCAATTGTTGGCTTTACAAGAGCTTTAGCAACTAATCTTGCTGATAAAAATATTCGAGTAAATGCTGTTGCACCAGGTTATTTTTGGACGGCTTTACAACCAGCCTGTTGGGATAAAGAAAAAATACCTACTTTAGGGGCTGATGCTCCTATGAAAAGAGCCGGTGAAGTTTATGAACTTGCTCCAATTTTTGTTTACTTGGCATCAAGTGACTCTTCTTATGTTACAGGTCAAGTTATGCATGTAAACGGAGGACTTTATAAAGGCTAAAATAAAATCTCTAGATTTTTTTAGAGATTTTTCTTTAATATTTTTTAATTTTAATAATTTTTTTCAATAATAAAAGCCTCTATATTTAGAGACTCTTTTTTATCTGTTATAGAATTCAACAATTAATGACTCGTCGATATCGGCTGATAGTTCATTACGTTCTGGATATCTAACAAATTTAGCACTATTAGTATTTTTATCAAAATCAATGTATTCAACTCTTGTAGTAACATTTTCAAGTGCTTCTTTAACACATTTTAAATCTTTTGAATTTTCTTTTAATGCAATTGTTGAACCAATTTTAACACGGTATGATGGAATATCAACTTTTTTACCATCAACAGTGATATGACCATGGTTAACAAGTTGTCTTGCTCCACGTCTTGTATTGGCAAAACCCATACGATATACTAGATTATCTAATCTTGACTCAAGAAGTTTTAAGAAGTTTTCACCATTAATACCTTGCATTTTAGATGACTCAACAAAAGTTTTATGGAATTGTCTTTCATTTAAACCATACATGAACTTAACTTTTTGTTTTTCTTTTAATTGTTCACCGTATTCTGAAAGTTTTCCTTGTCTTTTAGCACCATGCATACCAGGTTTATAAGGTCTTCTTGCAATATCTTTTCCGTTTTCAAGAAGAGAGAACCCAACACGACGACTTTTCTTACGACTTGGTCCTGTGTATCTTGACATATTTTCCTCCTTCAATATTTTTTCATAAACATTGATATTTATACAATTTTTAGGGAATTCTTTTTAATATTTTCACCAGATAACCTTGGTTACTTATAAACGCAAAGAACACATTAAAAATTATAATAAATTGGGTTATCAATTGAATATGCAACAATATTATATGCGAGTATCCTTGAAAAGTCAACAAAATATTTCTTTAAAAGCAAAAGTTGTTGCCTTTCTTGCTATCTTATGTTAACATACTAGAGATTTAGGAGGAGTTATGGATTTAGATATTAAAGTTGTTGATTATTTCATTATTGGTATAAGTAATATCCCAAGAACGGGAACAGAAGTTTATTTTTCCAAAACAGATAATTTCACTTTAGAAGGTAAAAGTCCTTTATATTTAATGATTATAGAGGGAACTATTGAAGAAGAATTTTTAAATGTATTTTTTAAAGGTGGAGAAAATAAAAGAAAATGGCTAAATTCTAAACTAAAGATTGCTTTTGTTAATCATTTACCAATTGCTTTAATTATTGAAGGTAATATTTGCTTTTTAGAAACCTATTATGTTAAAAGTTCAAGGGATGATCTAAAAGGTTATTCTAATCGAGAATATTTAAAAGTAAATTATGGACTTGAACTAGAAGATTTAAAAGATTTAATAAGAGAACAATTACCAAAAACTAAACATTTATTATAATGTTGGTTCTTCGATTTCAGCAACATCAAAGTTTGGATTATTGTAATTATTATATATAATATATAAGATAATGATAGAAGCCAAAAGTGCTAACCAAGAGGCTAATATTTGTAAATTAGAATTAGGATCATTTAAATTAGAACTAACTTTTCTTCTTTCATAAGCATCATATACAAAATATATACCTAAAATTACAACAACTAAACGATTGACAAAAGAAATATTAAGGGCTGTTTTATTAGAAAAAAGACTACTTTTATTTTCTCGTTGTAACTTTTCATTATAAGCAATAATAATAGAAACAATAAGAGTTAAGATAAATAAAATAATACCTAAAATTTGTCCATTTACAAGTTCAAGTTGCTTTTCATTAGAATTATTCATAGTTAATTATATAGTTAAATTTCTAAAAAATGTTTAACTATCTTTACAAAATTATAAAAAACAAGGTATTATGTTACTAGTGGTGAACGAAATGAAAGAAGAAAAATTAAATTTATTAGAAGATATTTATTTAGCATTTTTTAAAACAGATGATTTAAATAGTAAATATGATTTTATTTTAAAATTATTAATGGGATTAGACTTACAATATTTTATTACAGGTAAAATAAAAATAGAGTATAAATCTTTAAAAAAAGAAGTAAGAGTTAAATCAGAAAGTAAGTCTTTAAATGATGCGAGAGAAAAATATCTAAATCTTTTAGATAAAGAATTTAAATATTTAAAAAGTTTAGTAACTAAATATGTAAATTATTTTACTAAAAATGGGGAAAAAGTAATTTATTTTGATGATATTAACTTAGAAGATTTATTAAAAAAATTTCAAGTTCAAGATAGTGAATTAGCAAATTATATAAAAAGTTTACCAATAGAAAATACTGATATAATTTTATTATTGTTACAAAAATTAGAAGATAATTATAAAAAATAGGGGGACGTTAAAATGCAAACATTTTGGGAAGAATTTTTTTCAAGTTTACAAATATTTTTTGAGATGTTTTCTTTAAAGATTAAGGAAAATGATAATGACAATTTAAAAATATTTAATAATTTAGATAAGGAAGTAGGAAGTATAATTATAAAAGATAAGGAACTTTCTTTTGCAACTGTGACGGCTTTTGGTAATTTAACAGGTAATATTTTATTTTCTTTCCATGAAGATAGTTTTAATTTAGTTATTAATTATCAATTAGGAGAATGTTATCAAGGTACCTTTAGAGTAAACCCTCTTATTTTAAAAGATAAGGAATTAATGTATATAATAGAAAATAGTTTTTCTTTTACTTCTTTAAAAAAGTCTTTTTGTTTAGATTTTTCGGATTTATCTTTTGATATTACGATAGTAGATGGAGATACTACTAAATCTTATAAATATCTTGAAAATAGGATTTTAGGTAATATATTAATGACTTATTTTCTAAAGCAAAAAGGAAGTAATTATCTTTATGATAAGTTTATTAGAGTTCAAAAGAAGGATGAAGATAATCTTGAAGTTTTTCAAAGTTTAGAAAATGAAAATAAAGTTTATCAAGTTCCGATAACGTCTTTGGAAGTAATGCAAAAAGGAAATATTTTTCAAGAATTAGAACCAAGTCTTTTTATGGATATTAATAGTATTAGGACTTCCTTAGAGAAAGAAGATCTATCTTTATTAGATAATCTTATAGGAGTAAGTCTTAATTATTCTAAAGAGGAAATAGAGTCTTTACTAGGAATATCTTTAAAAGAAGAACCAATTATTAGTCGTTTTAAAAAGAAAATAAAAAAATGTTCTGGAAAAATATTAAAAAAGTAAATGTATACTTATATAAATGATGCATAAATTATAAAAGAGTTGTTAAAAAATGCTAAAAAAGTTAAAAATTTATTGACAACTTTAATTAACTATTGTATAGTATTCATGTTCTGAAAATTGGGCTTATTTTATATAAGTTTTAATTTTATAAAGAATTATGACACACCTGGATATGTGTTAGAAAGGAGAAAATATGCCTACAATAAATCAATTAGTAAGAAAAGGCCGTAGTAAGAAAGTTAGAAAACCAAAAGCACCTGTTTTATTGGTTGGAATTAATACTATCGAGAAGAAACAAACGAAGATTAATGCTCCTCAAAAACGTGGTGTATGTGTACGTGTTGGTACAATGACTCCAAAGAAGCCAAACTCAGCATTACGTAAGTTTGCTCGTGTAAGACTTTCTAATGGAATGGAAGTTACTTGTTATATTCCTGGAGAAGGACATAATTTACAAGAACATAGTGTTGTATTAATTCGTGGTGGACGTGTACCAGATTTAATTGGTGTTAGATACCATATTATAAGAGGAACACTAGATACAGCCGGAGTAAAAGATAGAAAACAAGGTCGTAGTAAATACGGAGCAAAACGCGAAAAGAAAAAGTAATAAAAAATTTACTTGAAAGGAGGAGAATATATGCGTAAAAGACGTGCAGTTGTAAGAGATGTTTTACCAGATCCAATATATAATTCTAAAGTTGTTACAAAGTTAATTAATCGAATTATGCTTGATGGTAAAAAAGGTAAAGCTGAAAAAATCTTATATGAAGCTTTTGATATAGTTAAAGAAAAAAC
>CANRGW010000054.1 GCA_947630205.1 uncultured Bacilli bacterium | reverse complement strand
ACATATAGAAAATAGTATCAGGGATACTAGATTTTTATATGTCTTTTTGTGTTGATGAAAAAAGTTAAATAAAAAATGAAAGAAAGGAAAGTAAATTATGGAAGAAAATATTATATTAAATAAGAAAAGTAATAAAAAGAAAGTAATATTATTATCAATATTATTGTTAATAGTAATAGCAGGAACAATTGGAGTAGCATATGCTGTCTATAGATTTCAAACTGAGGGAGATAGCAGTGAATTAATAACCGGTGATATCTATATGCATTATAAAGGACAAAACGCTGGAATAAGTATAGAAAACGCAGTACCATCTAAGACTTATGATAAAGAAAAGTATTTTGAATTTACAATTGAGGGAAAAAATACTTATATAGAAAAGGATATTTGGTATGAAATAGATATAACTGATGGAGATGTACCAGAGGGAAGAACAACAAGAATAGCTGATAAATACCTAAGATTTACTCTAACAGAAAAAATTGGAACAGGTCAAGAAAAAATTGTTGTGAATTCTGCTGGTTATGATGATATAACAAATAAGAAAATATGGGTAAATAAGATTGATAAAAATACAAATGAAGAAACTAAGATAACTTATAAATTATATATGTGGATAATTGAGGAAGTACATATAGGATATGATGATGAAGGAGAAATAGAGTTTGATTATACAACAGATAATTGGATTAACAATGTTTATGCAAGCGTTAAAGTAAATGTAAAGGGAGATTTTAAAGAAAAAAAGAAAGATATAGCAAAATATAACCCTAATATGATTGATAAGATAAAAGAAAAAGCATATACCGATGAAAAAGAAATAATAGCTTTAGATGTGACAGATAAAAGTAATATAACAAAATGTTCAAATATTGAAGCATGCAACGGAAAAGAACTCGAATATAGATATTCAGGACCAGAAGTAAATAATTATATATATTTAAAAGATAATAATAATAGAAATGAATTATGGAGAATAATAGGAATATTTAATGATGAAGAAATAGGAGAATATATAAAAATTACAAGAGATACTATATTACCAAAAGATTATCTGCCTGAAACGTATAACGGATATACAATACATTATATAGGGTCAGAAGCGGCGGTAGCTTATTGGAACTATAAAGGAGAAGAAGGTAATAATAATTGGTCAACAGCGGGATTACAATATTGGTTAAATGCAGTGAATGGATATTTGACTAAACTATCACCAAGAACAAGAGCACAAATGGTGGAAGTAAAGCATTATTTAGGAACTTGGAGTTCAAAAGATAATACATTGCAAAGTTATATTAACGAAAGAGATATAGAAAGTTGTATAAATGAAAAAGGAGCAGAAGAAAATACAAGTAGAGAAACAATAATTGATAATAAAGGATGCCAAGTATGGGCAAATAATGATACAACCTGGACGGGCAAAGTAAGTTTAATGTATCCAAGTGATTATGGCTTTGCAGCAAGCGAACAATATTGGGGAAAAAGTAATTTATATAATTATAGACGTGAACAAGCCCCAACTAGTAACTGGATGATGAAAACACTTGGAGATTGGAGTACTGGCAGTTGGTATATTACACCTGATGCTTCAAGAAATGATCAAGTTACTTATTCAGTAAGTTATGGCGATGTTTGGAGTGGACCAGCTGCTGATTTTGGTTTAGGAGTTCGGCCAGTTATTAATCTTTCTCATTTTACCACTATATTTGGAACAGGAGATGGTACTAAAGAAAATCCTTATGTTATCATAGCCGATTAAAATCAAATAACTAAAACTATAATAAGTTTGTAGATTATTCTATGAACTTATTTATTTTGTTTAAAAGTATTGTTTTGATTGTCAAATGGGTAAATTTATGATATATTATATCGGGAGAAGAAGTGGGTGATAACATGCAAATACCAAATTATGAAAAGGCTCGTAAAAGGAGTAAAGAGGAAACTTTAATTAGAGATTTTAATTTGGAAGATAATTGCTTGAATATTGGTATTAATAAAAAATTCTTTTTAAAAACTTATGGTTGTCAAATGAATGAGCATGATAGCGAAAATATACGCGGTATGTTGGAAACTATGGGATTTAAAGAAACCGAAACTATGGAAGATGCTCAGTTTATTATTCTTAATACTTGTTCTATAAGAGAAAATGCTCATAATAAAGCATTTGGTATGTTAGGTCGGATTAAACATTTAAAAGAAGAACATCCTGATATAATTGTTGCCTTATGTGGTTGTATGGCTCAAGAAGAAGGTGTTGTTGCTGAAATATCTAAAAAATATAAATTTGTTAACTTTGTCTTTGGTACTCATAATTTAGATGATTTACCTAAACTTTTGAATAATAGTTTAAGAGATAAAAAATTAAATATAGAAGTTTATAGTAAAGAAGGAGATATTGTTGAAAATATACCAGTTGTAAGAGAAAGTAAATATAAAGCTTATGTTAATATAATTTATGGCTGTGATAAATTTTGTACTTATTGTATCGTTCCTTATACTAGAGGAAAACAAAGAAGTAGAAGAAAAGAAGATATTCTTAAGGAAGTTAAGGAATTAGTAAAAGATGGTTATCAAGAAATTACATTACTTGGTCAAAATGTTAATGCTTATGGTAAAGATTTATATGATGATTATGGTCTTGCTGATTTATTAGTTGAAGTTAGTAAAACTAATATTCCAAGAATTAGATTTTTAACTAGTCATCCATGGGATTTTTCTGATAAGTTAATTGAAGTAATTAGAGACCATGATAATATTGTCAATTTTGTACATTTACCTATTCAATCAGGTAATAATCGTATTTTAAAATTAATGGGAAGACGTTATACAAGAGAGTCTTATAAAGAATTATATGATAAACTTAGAAGTATTCCCAATATTAGTATTACAACCGATATTATAGTAGGTTTTCCAGGTGAAACAGAAGAAGAATTTAATGATACCTTAGATATTGTAAATTATTGTAAATTTGATAGTGCTTTTACTTTTATTTATTCCCCAAGAGAAAATACTCCTGCTAGTAAGTTAAAAGATGATATAACTCTTAAAGAAAAAGAAGAACGTTTATATAAATTAAATGAACTTATCAATGATTATTCTTTAAAGTCTAATAAAAAGATGCTTAATAAAACTTATGATGTTTTAGCAGAGGGAATTAGTACTAAAGAAGGAAAACTTTTTGGTTATACTGAAACCAATAAATTAGTTAACTTTACAGGAGATGAAGATAATATAGGTAAGATTGTTAAAGTTAAAATAACAGATGCTAAAAGTTTTAGTTTAGATGGTGAGTTAGTTGAATAAGGAAATTCTTGCTAAAGTTTCGGAAATAGTTGATTTTATTAAAGAAACGTCTGAATATAAAAATTATTTAAAGGCTCGCGAATTATTAAGTAAAGATAAAGAATTAATGTCTTTAATTAATGATATAAAAAAGTATCAAAAAGAAATTGTTAAAGGTTCTAAAACTAAAGAATTAGAAGAAAAAATAGCCGATTGTTTAGAAAAATTAAACTCTTCTCCTTTATATAATGAATATTGTAATTATCAAGAAGAAGTTAATAATATGTTGACAATTTTTGAAAATAAAATTAATAAATATTTTGATGATGTATTTAATTAGGTGATTTATGAGTGATAATCTTAAAAAAATATTAAAATTAGAAGAAGAAATAGGGGCAATGCTTAGTGAAGGAATTGATACAACGGATACTAAGTTAGAAAAGAAAGTTTTACAAGTCAGTAAGTTATTGGAAAAAATTGATAATAATGATTTATTGTATTTGTTTTCTTATGCTAGTCCGTTGCATAAAGTAATTGATGTAACTAGTTATTTTAAGAAAGTTAAATTAAATAAAAAGGAATTAAAAGAGAATAATTCTTATAAAGAAGAATTTGAGAAATTGAGTACTTTTGTTGAAAGAATTCGTTATGTTGCTATTAATGAAGAAGAGTATTTATATATTTGTTATAAATGTGATGTTGATAATGCGGCTAGTTATTTACTTAGTTGTATGTCAAATGAAGATATTATGGAACTTTCTAATAAGTCAACGGATTGGGATTATAAATTGTTTTTGTTTGGAAATTTAAAAAAATAAATTTCTTTTTGTCCTCATAGTATAACGGATAGTACGGATCCCTCCTAAGGATTAAATGTAGGTTCGATTCCTACTGGGGACGCCATATTAGAAATAACCCTTATTTTATAGGGGTTTTATTATTTAAAATTTACTTTATCCCTTATTTACCACTTATTTTTAACTGATTTTGATAGAACATAATCATTTTAAGAGTTTAAAGCAACTAAAAAAGATAAACATAACTTTTATTATATTTATCTTTAAATTAATTTATTTATTTTTTTTAGAATTTTTTGCAAGGTTAATCCAATGATTAATATTTTCGGAATTATAATTAATATGCCTTTCATCTAAAAATTCTTTTAATTTTGTTAAATCATCAGCTGCTACTTGTAAAGCGCTATTTACAACATCAGGTTCAAAACCATCTTCATTAGAAACATATAAATAGTTTTTTAAAGAGTCTTCTATTGCAAAATCAATACTTGATTGTATAAGCTCAATATTCTGGTCACTAAGTTGTTCAGTTGCATCAGGAAAAGCTGCAAATAATTCACTACAAGTAAAAGGTTGTAATGCATAATTAACTATTCTTTTTCTTTCAATAATATGAACTTTACTTATATTTAATTTATCCATAACAATACCAATTACTTCAATTGAAGGAATTACTTTATTTTTAATTTTATATTTTTGGATTACTTCATAAGAAAGAAGTACTCTTTCAGAGAATGGAATATTATTAATTTCTTCTTTTGATAAATTATTTCCATATTTTAATAATGTTACATTTATAATTTCAATAATTTCTTTCATATTACCTCCTTTTGGTACTTATTATAACACAATTATAAGGAAATGTCTATATTTATGTTACTTTGTCAGGATCTACTTAATTTAAATAAAGATGAAACTTTTTTGAAAAAATATGTTATAATTATACCGTAAATATTCCTTATAGAATATGAAAAAAATGATATCTTAGCTAAAGAGGTAAATTATGGAAATATTTTTATATGTTGGTTTTCTTATCTTGATAATTGTATTTATTTTAAACATTTTAAGAGTTGGA
Source organism: uncultured Bacilli bacterium (assembly GCA_947630205.1). GTDB lineage: Bacteria > Bacillota_I > Bacilli_A > RF39 > UBA660 > RUG591. Next base: position 3,072 of record CANRGW010000054.1, on the reverse strand, counting down.
ATAGTTGTATTTTCTGTAAATAGTAAACAAAAGAAAGAAGAAAAGAAATTTAAACAATTTAGATATGTAGATACCTTTTTTTATAAAACTTCTAAAGATGAAAAATTACATATATATCATATTATTAAAGATTTAAATACCTCTAAGTTATATGCTTTAAATCAAAATGATTTTAAAAATTCTAAGATAAAAGAACAAAATTTAAATCAAAATTGTCAAATATTAGAAATTTATAAAAGTACGAAACATAAACCATATAGTAGTTTAATAAATGAAAAAGATACAGGAAGTTTTAAAATAAAAAAAGAAATAACAAATTTTAATTTTAACAATGAAGAAATTGTATTAGAAAGCAATAAATTAAAATATGGAGATAGTATTAAAAATTGTTCAAAAATAGATTGTAATACTTTGTATAATTTAAATTCGCAATATAATATGCTTTTGTTAGAAGAGGTAACTTTTATTGAAGGAACTGCTAAATTTGATGTTGGATATGAAGTAGAACATGATGATTGGGTTTTATTAACTAATTTAGGACCAAGAATTATTATTATCTTTTTACTTTTTTGGTTACTTAAACTTAAAGTTATTACTGTAGTTTGGATTTTATTAGGTCTTATTTTCTTAGATATATTGATATTTGTAATTGATTTATTAATTATGAAGAAAAAAGGTTATATTTTGGCGAAAGCTAAAATTATTCAAATTAATGAAGAACATTGGCGAAATATGGAAAGTGATTTTACTTTTAGTCATACTTATCCATTGGTTGAATATTATGATCATAAAAAAGAGAAACATGAGTATATGTTTATTCATCAATGTCATTTAGTAAAGAATGCTTTTATATTTTATCATAAAGATAATCCTAAAAATGTAAAAGAAGGAATAGGTAATTTAGCAGTAGAAGAACTTATAAATAATTTGCTATCTTTATTAGTAATGATAATATATGTTGTTGTTAATATTATTATTAAATAAAAGAATAAAAATAAATAAAAAATGTTATAATGAATTAGTGTTCAGTTTTAAATTAATAGACTTTTAAATGTTTTTAAATTTAGAATGTTAGAAAAATATTAATTTAGAAGAATGCTATTTTGTTCTCATAGTATAATGGATAGTATGAGTCCCTCCGAAGGACTAGATGTAGGTTCGATTCCTACTGGGAACACCAAGTAAACAATAACGTAGATTTTCTTAAATTTAGAAAAATTTGCGTTTTTTCTTTTTTAGAATATGCTAAAAAAATTAATAAATATATTTAAATAGTTTTATTTATTGAATAAATTTTCTTTTTTTGTTAAGATAATTATAGAGTAATAAAGATGTTTTAAAAGAGATAAAGAGGTATTTTATGAAAGAAATATTTAAAATTATTGAAGATGATTATGAATTAATTTTATTTCGCGAAAAAGGAAATTTTCTTTATGCTAAAAGAAAAAATGGTAAATTATCATTTTCTTTAAGTGAAGAGGAGATAAAGTTACTTAAACAAGTTCTTATTAAACTTTTACCTTCTAAAAATCTTCTGGCTTTAGGAAAACTTAAATTTCTTGGAAAAAACTATGAATATTATTATGATTTTTCTAATGGAAGATATCACTTTTTCTTAGAAAATACTAATAAGTTACCAGAATTAAAAGACTATATTGCATTAAATAAATTCTTGAATAAAAAATTTTCTTATGTTGCTTTAGAAGAAGATATTAAAGAGATAGAAATAGAAGAAGATGATGATGAAGAAATAGAAGAAAATTCTCGCATGGAAACTTTAGTTAAAATAGGAAAAAGAATGATAACGGTTTTAATAGTTCTTAATTCATTATTTACCCTTGATATTGCTCTTTTAAAGTTTGGTCCAGAAAAATATAGAGCCTATGATTATTTAGCTAAAGCAAAGATTGCTAATCTATTTTCTGAATTAGATGATAAATTTTTTTCTAAGCCCCTTACTTTTTCAGAAATAGAAGAAGCCATTCAAGAAAATCCTAATTTAACTTCGGAAGAAAAAGAGTTTTATCTTTCTGATAAATCCTTTTTAGAGTCTCAACTACCTTATATTAATCGCGAAGATTATTTAGATACTTTAAAAAAAATATATATAGTTTATAATTCTGGATCAAATGGTTATGTAGAAGGATGTTACCATCATACAGGTCCTGATAAATATGGAATAGAAATTTATAATGCAGGTAGTTTTCAAGAAACAGAAAAGTTTAAACTTTCTCATGAAAACGGTCATACTGTTAGTGATAAAGAGGCTTTAATGGATGATGATACGCAAATCTTTTTCCCTTTTTATGAAATTTTAAATAGACAAATAAAAAATGAATATAAAAGTGTTGATCAATTAAGAAGTGAAGGTTTTGATAGTAGTTATGATTGGTTGGAAAGTTATTTTAACCGAATGGCTAGACTATTTAATGAAGAAACTTTAAGAAAATTTCATGCTGTACCTTATGCAAAATATCTTATAGAAGAGTTACTAGAAATAATACCAGATATTGATTTGGCCTATGATTTATTTCATAATTTATACTTTTATGACTCTGCTTATAAAGCCCTTCTTGGAGATTATAGATATGCTCCTCTTCAAAGTAGGGAAGAGTGGGTAGATACTTACAATGAAGCAGTTGGAAATTTAACAAGTATATTAAAACAGTATTATGAAGTAAAATTTAAAAATAGTATAGAAAGTGGTGATGATTTAGAAATTTTATATTTATATGATAGAGAAAAAGCTTTAGCCATTATTAAAGAAGGTGATGAAAGATTTAAAGATATGTCTCTTGCAGAGATGACTAAAAGAACTTCAATTACCTCATGGCCTTATTATTTCAATAAAGAAAATCCTCATACTTTAAATATAGCTATTTCACTTCCTAATGAAAAGGGGTATGTTAGTATAAATTTAACTAATTATAAGAAGAATTTAGCGGAAGGTGCTAAAAAGTAAAAATAATTATTTTAAAATAATGTGTTATAATATAGATAGTGTGAAAAGTTTTATGGAAAACTAATCATACATAAGAAAAAGATATTAGAATGGAAATTTTAATATAAAAT
>CANRGW010000053.1 GCA_947630205.1 uncultured Bacilli bacterium | reverse complement strand
TAATCTCACGACTTCGGCTCCAAGGCTAACTAATGGCTCCTTGCTAGGGACTACCATGTTGGGTTTCCACCAACTATATATCATACGCCGAACTGACGCACCACCTATATAATATTATACCATATAAAAGAACTTAGTTATACTTATTTATTTTTATCTATTTATTATTAGTCTAGCATAAATTATCACTCTTGAGGTACTTCATGCATAATTGTTCTATGAACACATCTTTCTTGCATTGGTTCAACAAGTGGACGAGGACAATCCCCCATCATACCTTGAAAATTATTCATATTCATACTATCATTATTAAAATCATTACTTGTTGCATCAATATCAATATTATTTGTCATATCATTTGCATAAAAATTGTTGTTTATATCGTTTTCACGGTCATAACATCTTTCTTGAAACATAAAAATATCCTCCTATCTACTCTTATCGTATGACCTTATAATTTAAATGCAAAGTATATTTACCTAAAAATTTATTTTTTCAGACCCTTTTCTTTTTCTAAATAACTTAAAGAAGAAATATCTAAATCTTTTAAATAAGAATGTTTAGCATAATAACATAAAAGGAGAGCCTCTCTTAAAATAATTCTTCTTCCTTTAAAAGTATTCTTCCAAACATCTTTATCTGTTAAAGAGTCATAACACCTTTTTCCATAAATATTAGTATCATCCCCTAAATATTTTCTTAAAGTTTCAATACATCTTTTTAAATGAAAATCAGAAGTTATTAAAGTTAAACTTTTTACTTTTATATTATCTTTTTTTAAAGTTTTTAAAAATTGTTCAATATTTTCAATAGTATTTCTGGATTTATTTTCAATAATAATATCTTCATCTTTTATCCCTTTTTGTTTTAAATAATCATACATTTTATAACTTTCAGGAGTTAATCTATTTAAATTTAAATAACCTACTCCCCCACTTAAAAATATTTTCTTGATTAATCCTTCTCTATATAACTTTAAAGCAGCATCTACGCGATAAGGTATCATCCCTATTCCTCCAAAGACAATTCCATATTGAGCAACTTTAATATCCGGATAATCTCCTTCAAAAACAATTTTTTCTAAATCTTCTTTACTTGCTTTAAAAAGAATATCAAAATACTTTAATTTAGATAATTTCATTATTTACCACCTTTTTAATATTATAAGTTAATATATTTTTTTACTTTTTTCTATTATAAATAAAAAGTTAGTCTAAGTAAAGAAAAAAATACATATAATTACTTGGAGGATTTATGAAAATAATTGTCTATGCAATTGCTAAAAATGAAAGTAAATTTGTTAAACGTTGGTATAATTCAATGAAAGAAGCCGATGAAATCTATGTTCTTGATACAGGTTCAACTGATGATACAAAAGAAAAACTTGAAAAATTAGGAGTTCATGTTAAAAGTTTAAAAATTGAACCATTTAGGTTTGATATTGCGCGAAATAAATCATTAGAAATGGTACCGCTTAATGCTGATTTATGTGTTTGTACAGATTTAGATGAAGTATTTAAAAAAGGATGGCGAGAAGAATTAGAAAAAAATTATCATGGAGAAACGCGAATTAGTTATACTTATAACTGGCATTTAGATAAAAATAATATTCCTGATGTTACTTTCTATCTTGATAAAATTCATACCAGAAAAGATTATAAATGGACCCATCCTGTTCATGAAGTTCTAAAAAATATAAATAACAATGAAACAAGAAATCTTATAACAGAAATAGTTTTAAATCACTTCCCAGATAAAAATAAAAATCGTCGTAATTATTTAAATTTATTAGAATTATCAGTTCAAGAAGACCCAGAAGATGACCGAAATATGCATTATTTAGGTCGAGAATATATGTATTATAATCGTTATCAAGAAGCAATTGATACTTTACTAAAACATTTAAGTTTAAAAAAAGCCACTTGGCATGATGAAAGAAGTGCTTCCATGCGTTTTATAGGAAGATGCTATAAAAATCTAAAAAGATATGATGAAGCAATTATGTGGTATGAAAAGGCTATAAAAGAAGCCCCTTATTTAAGAGATGCTTATGTAGAACTTGCTATTCTTTATTATGAAAAAGAAAATTATCAAGAAGTTTATAATTATTTAAAACAAGCCTTAAAAATAAAAAATCATAAAAAAAGTTATATAAATGAAGTATTTTCTTGGAATGAAACTATCTATGATCTTTTAGGAATTGCTTGTTATTATTTAAATTTACTTCCCGAAGCCCTTTTTCATATTGACAAAGCCTTAGAAATAAATCCTCAAAATGAACGGATTAAAAATAATAAATTATTAATTGAAAAAGTTTTAAATGAAAATTAACAAAGTTAGGTGCCTTGTTAATTTTTTTATTTAGGAAAAACTTTTAAAGAAATACGTTTTTCATCTTCTCTTGGTTTATTTAAATAACATCTTTTTTTAACTTTAAGTCTTTCATAGAAAGTAATAGTTTTAAAAGTTTTATAAGGACTCTTTTCATATCTTTTTAACATTATATCTCCAAGTTCTTCTAAACCCTCACGATAATATTCACGAGCATAAATTAAAATTATTACATCAATATCTTCTCTTGTTAAATTAAATTCTTTCATTAATAATTCTAAATTACCATGATGCTTATCAAGAAAATCAGCTATTTCCAAAATATTTATCATACCATAATAATAATCTTCTTCTGGAAATACTAAATTAGGATTAAGGATAACTTTTTTAGAATGATTATTAAGATTACTAGTATTTGAACCTTTAATAGAAATAATTTCTCCTTTTAATTCTTCTAAATTAGAAGGATTAAAAAACTTTATATCATCTTTTTTAATCCAAGAAAAAGGAATAACACTTTCATTTTTAAAATCATAGCCTTTTTCTAATAATAAAGCACTTACTTTTTGAAAAATATTAAGATACAAAAGAGCAACTTCAGGATTTTTATAGAAATTAGCAAATAATTCTTTCATATAAAAACGAAATGGGAGAAAAAAATTAGGTTCTAAAATCCAAAAAAAGACTTTTTTTAAACTAGAAAAATTAAAATCATGTTTTAATAAATCTATTTTATACAAATCAAATATTAAAAAGTTTAAATATCCTAAATTAAATTTATCTAAATATGTAATAATTTCACTTCTGGCTTTTGCATAATCTTCTTTTAATAAAAGTTCCATAATTACTTTAAAAATATCATGAACTTCACTTTTTTCCATTATTCCTTGGATATTTTCTTGTCTAGTATTTTCAGGTTCACTTGGAGTTATTTCTTCTTTTAGAGGTTCTTTACTCTTAATTCTCTTTTTTAAGGAAATAATTTTTTCTAAAATAATTCTTAAATAACTATTCTCTTTTTTATTATCTAAAAGTTCTAATGATAGTTCATAATTATTAGAAAAAATGGCTTTTTCAAGACTATTTTCTTTTAAATCTTTTATTTCTATTATTTTACCAGTTTCTTTTATATATAAATAATCTTTAACTAATTTCAAAAGCATCTTTGAATAGCTATCCAAAACATTTTGTTTAGAAAAAGGTGTCAAATAGTTAACTAAACCTAAAAAATCTTCTAATTCAAAAAACTCTTTAATCTTTGAATTTCTTAAATCAACAAGGTTAGCAATTTTAGAAATTAAGTCAGCTTCTATTAAATCTGTAAAACTCACTAATTCCCGTCTTGCTCCTTTTAATAAATTATTAATTCTTAGACTAGCCTCTTTGAATTGTTTAGAAACTACTAACTTCCGAATTTTATCAAGCATCAAATAATAATCATAATCTTGATTTTTATCTAAAATATTAAGAGAAACATCAGGAAAATCAACAAAACTAGAAATATTCTTTAAATTAGTTGGTAAAGGAACAAGAAAACTTAAAAGATAAACTATATAAATACATTCTGTAATATAAGAAGAATTATGTTTAGAAAGAATTGCTTCTAAATAAGGAAAAGCCTCTTCATATTTATTCATTCCTAAAAAGGTAATAGCCATTAAATAATTCGCTTGGAAATTATCAGGAGCAATACTTAAAGAAAGTTTTAATCCCTTAAGCGATTTTTTTATATCCCCACTTTTTAATAAAGTAACAATATAATCATTTAAATAACTAACTTCAATTTCATATACTCCTCTTCCTACTCTTATTAAAAATCCATCTTTAACATATTTAGTTAAATCTCTACTTGAAAATCCCTTTTCTTTTAAGGATTTTGTAGTTAAAGAAAAATTAGTAATAGCCAATTCTAAAATTAGAATTTTATCATAATCAAACATAAAACCTCCCGTAATCTTTTAGATTATTTTTAATTTATACAAGTTATTCATTTTATACATGCTAACCTTTTAAACATTTTATAATTAATATAAGTTATCCTTTAATATAAGTTATCCTTTAATATAAGTTAATTTTATAATTAATATAAGTTATCCTTTAATATAAGTTAATTTTATAATTAATATAAGTTATCCTTTAATATAAGTTAATTTTTTAATTATTATAAGTTAATAGTTGTTAATTCATTGTAATTCTTATAGGTCAATAGTTGTTTATTCTTTAAGTTATTTGGCAATTAGAATAAACTAAGTAGTTAATCTTTCAAATTATTTTTTAATTCATATAAAAAGTTCAAAGCATCAATTGGAGTCATATTTAAAACGTCGGCATCTTTAATTCTTTTTTCCGTTTTATTTTCTTCTAAAGTTTGAAAATCAAAACTAGTTTGAACAACACTTGGAAAATTTTTTCTTGGTTTTTCTTCATAATTTTTTAAAATTTCACTTGCCCTTTCAATAACGGAAGTTGGTAACTTCGCAAGACTTGCAACATTTATACCATAACTTTTAGAAACAGCCCCATCTACTACTTTATGTAAAAAAGTAATATTACCATTTTCTTCTAAAGCGCTTACATGAACATTTTTTACTTTTTTCAATTTTTTCGTTAAATCGGTTAATTCGTGATAATGGGTTGAAAATAAAGTCTTAGCCCCAATTTCATTATGAATATATTCTAAAATTGCATATGCTAAACTCATTCCATCATAAGTTGCTGTTCCTCTTCCTAATTCATCAAATAAAATTAAACTATCCTTGGTTGCTCCCATTAAAGCCAAATTTGCTTCTTTCATTTCAACCATAAAAGTAGACTCACCACTTACTAAATCATCACTTGCACCAATTCTTGTAAATATTTTATCAAAAAGTGGAATTGAACAACTTTTCGCAGGAACATAAGAACCTATCTGAGCTAAGATAACAATAATTGCAAGTTCCCGCATATAAGTAGATTTACCAGCCATATTAGGACCGGTTATTAAAAGACAATTACAATTTTTATCCATTAAAATATCATTAGGAACATAATCAACCTTTGTAACAGCCTCAACTACTGGATGTCGTCCCTCAATAATTTCTATTTCATGACTATCATTAAAAGTTGGTTTAACAAAATGATACTTATCAGCAACCGTTGCTAGGGAAATTAAAAAGTCTATTTCACTAATAATATCACTAATACTTTGAATATCCGTAATCTTTTCTACAACTTTTCCGCGTATTTCATTAAAAAGTTCATATTCCAAATTAATAATTTTTTCCTCGGCTCCTAAGATAATTTGTTCTTTTTCTTTAAGAGTTTCCGTTATATAACGTTCTCCATTAGCAAGAGTTTGTTTTCTAATATAACCAAATTCATCTTTAACTAAGGGAACACTCATTTTACTAACTTCAATATAATAACCAAAAATTTTATTATAACCAATTTTTAAATTCTTAATACCCGTTCGTTTCTTCTCTTCTTCTTCTTGTTTTAAAATAAAATCTTTACTATTATTTTTAATACTACGTAATTCATCTAATTCTTTATTATAACCATCTTTAATTAAATTTCCCTCTTTTAAAGTTAAAGGGGCATCAGGATTAATACTAGCTGATAATAGTTCAACAATCGAATCAAGGGTTAATAATTCTCTATCATAATCAATATTTTTTAACTCATCACGTAAATTAGGTAAAATTTGTAAAGATTTTAAAAGTTGATACATGTCACGAGCATTTAAATTACCATAACTAATTCGACTAATTAATCTTTCTAAATCATAAATATCATTTAAAAAAGCACTTATATTTTCTTTTACTAAAAAGTTAGTTAAAAACTTTTCAATGTAATTAAAACGTCTTTCAATTTTTTCTTTATCTCTTAAAGGCGAAAGTAAATTTTGTTTTAAATACCTACTTCCCATGGCTGTTTTAGTCTTATCTAAAAGCCATAAAAGAGAATTATTTCTTGTATTATCGCGAATAGTTTCGGTTAACTCTAAATTCTTTTTTGTATGAAAGTCAAATAATAAATGTTCTTCTTCTTTAGTTAAAACAATCTTTTTCAAATACTTTAAACTACTTTTCTTGGTCTTCGTTACATAAGTTAATAAATGTTTAATAGATGTTAAAAGTCTCGCATCAGTTATATCTTCATAAATATAATTATATTCCGGATATTCTTCTAAATCATTAGTTACCGTTACTAAAATGTTGTATAAAGTTTTTAAATTGTATAAAATCTCCCGATCAATTTTATCATTTACAATTACTTCTTTAATATTATGATTAATTAATTCCCGATATAAACTATCTAAATCATTAAGAAGCATTGCATACATATCACCTGTTGAAATATCAGCATAAGTTAATGCATAGCAATATGAAAAATCGTAAATACTGGCAATATAATTATTTTCATTAGCAAAATTTAAATTATCTAAAACTGTTCCTTTAGTAATGACTTGAACAATATCTCTCTCAACCATTCCTTTACTTTCTTTAGGGTCGGTTAATTGTTCACAGATAGCAACTTTATAACCTTTATCAATTAATTTAGAAACATAACTTTGATAAGCATGATATGGTACTCCACACATAGGAACTCTTTCATCAAGGCCGGCATTTCTTCCGGTTAAAGTTAAACTTAATTCTCGACTAGCTGTTTCAGCATCTTCAAAAAACATTTCATAAAAATCACCAAGTCGAAAAAAGATTAAAGTATCTTCATAATTATCTTTAATCTCCATATACTTAGCCATCATAGGAGCTAATTTAGTTCTATCTACTTCATTTCTTTTCATACTTCACCTGGCTCTCTTTTTTTCTAAATATTTACTATACCTAATTCTTATTATCTTTAATTAAAAACTTTTCTTAAATCTAAATTTGATAAATAAACTAACTTATTATAAATAATAGATATGATATCAAATTCAAAACAAAATGGCTGGAAATAAGTATTCAATTAAAAATCAACGGAATAGTATAATTCAAAATTAATTATAACAACATCTTTAAAAATTTTCAAAGTCAACTTGTTCCTTTTGCCAAATTATTTTTTTAAGAAGCAAACAAAATATCAAATAATTCTTGATAGTTATCTATATATGTAATATCTAACTTATTTTTATATAAATATTCTAACTCTTCTACTTCTTCTTTATTTAAAAGAGGCATATAAATAATTTTAATGTTATTATTAAGGGCAGCAATTATTTTTTCTTTAACCCCACCTATTTTTAAAATTTTTCCTGTTAAAGTTATTTCTCCTGACATCGAAATATTATTAGTTACAATAACATTTTTTAAATAAGAAAGAATGGCTGTTGTAATAGTTATTCCCCCACTTGGTCCATCTTTTTTGATAGCATTCGCAGGAATATGAATATGAAAGGTTTTGGAATTAATATCATTTATATCTAAATCAAAATTTTTGTAATTACCCTTTATATAATCAAATGCAACTTTTATTGACTCTTCCATGACATCTCCAACTTGGCCCGTTACACGAACGGCAGCATCTCCTGGATAAGCAATAACTTCAACCTTTATAATATCCCCTCCATAAGGTGTATAAGAAAGTCCTGTTACTACTCCTTTTGTATTTTTAGTATTTTGATTGTTTTTATATTTTGGTATTCCTAAAAAATCTTCTAGATTTTTGTTAGGGTCAATGCTTCTTTTATCATCAATTTTGGAAATAATATATTTTCTATAAATTTTTTCTAATTGTCTTTCTAATTCACGGACACCGCTTTCATGGGTGTAATTTCTAATAATGTTCGTTAAAGTCTTAGACATTAGAGGTAGTTCTTCTTTTAATTTATACTCTTTGGCAAGACGTGGCATTATATGGTCTTTGGCAATTTTGATTTTTTCATATTCGGTATAACTTCCAACTTCGATTATTTCCATTCTATCTTTTAATTCTGGGGGAATGGAGTCTATATAGTTAGCTGTTAAAATAAACATAACTTTTGATAAG
>CANRGW010000052.1 GCA_947630205.1 uncultured Bacilli bacterium | reverse complement strand
GAACTCTTGTTTGCCTACGCTTAAACCTAATCTCACGACTTCGGCTCCAAGGCTAACTAATGGCTCCTTGCTAGGGACTACCATGTTGGATTTCCACCAACTATATATCATACGCCGAACTGACGCACCACCATAAATAAATTATATCATAAAAATTACTAAACAAAAGAAAAAAATGAGTAAAAATTACTCATTTACGTAAACACTAGCAATTGTTTTAGAACCTTTATGTTCGTATTTTAATATTCCTGAAACAGTTGTATATAAAGTATCATCACTACCTTTTTTTACATTAACTCCAGGATGAACCTTTGTTCCTCTTTGACGATAAATAATTGAACCTGCTGTAATAAATTCACCATCACTTGCTTTAGCACCAAGTCTTCGACCTGCTGAATCACGACCATTGGTAGATGAACCTTGTCCTTTTTTATGAGCAAACAATTGAATATTTAATTCTAACTTCATCATCTTTAAACACCTTCCTTTACTTGAATATTTTTAGGATAATTTTTACTTAAATCTGTTAATAAATCTAACATATTATCTATTAACTTTAAAGTTACATTATCTTTTAAAAGTATTTCAATTTCTAAACCATCTTTTTTTAAATCATATTTAAGTGCCTTGTCATTAATTGAAATTATACCATTAATTGTTGTTATAACAATACTACTAACAGCACTACAAACAATATCTTTTCCATAATCAGCATATAAAGCATGTCCAGAAATAGAAATTAAATTATCTTTTTTTGTAATAAGTATCATATTTTAACCAATTTTCTTGATTTCAACTTTTGTATATGGTTGTCTATGACCTTGTTTCTTTCTTGTTGAAGTTGTATTAGGCTTATATTTAAAGATTTTGATTTTAGAACCTTTACCATGTTTTAAAACAACGCCTTCAACAGTAGCACCTTTAACAGTTGGAGTACCAACAGTTTTATCTAACATTAGAACTTCTGAAAAAGTAACTTTTTCTCCTTCTTTAGCATCTAATTTTTCAACATAGATAACACTACCTTCTTCAACACAGTATTGTTTACCACCACTTTTAATAACTGCTTTCATTTTTCCTCCTTTATACTAGACTCGCTTTTAAGGTACAAATTTCTTTGTTTATAACCTTTTCAATGCGGTTTGAGCTAGAGGCATCAAACATTAAGATTTTATCATACAATCTATAAGAAGTCAACAAAATTAATCGATAATCTCTTTTTTCTTTTTGATAAATTACATGAAAATAATTGAATATTTTAAACACTCTACTTATTTTTTTATTAATAACCAAATTAAATTATCTTTACTTTTCAAATTAACCTTTAGAAGACATTTTAATATATGTTATAATAATCTTAAATATTTCTATTAGAAATAATTATATTTAAAAAGGAGTATTCTCATGAATAATTTAGAATATGATAGTCTTCATAAATTTTTAGTCTCTCTTGGTATAATCTTTTTAGCATCTCCCCTTGTCATATTATATTTTTTTCTTAAAAATGATGTTTTACTTATAACTAAAAATGAATTCAATGAATTATCTACTTTTTCTAAAAAGCAATTATTTGAATATCAAGAAGTACTAACAATAGTTCGAATTATATTACCTATTATATGTCTTATTTTCTTACTTTTTGGTATTATTTTATTAATAAAAGGTCTTAAAAATTGGCAAAAGGTTCAAGTAAACTTAGATAAATTAATTGAACAAAATAAAGATAAACAAGCCTTAGAACTTGAAAAAATGAAACCTGTTGAAATTTTTAAGCAAACTCTTAAAGAAATAAATGAAGAAAATAAAATTAATACTAATACAGATACAAAAATATTAGAATATATAAATATGGAAGAAATATTTTTTACTAAATTCTTACCTTTAAAAATAAAAAGAGACTATTATTTAGAAAGAAATGTAAAAATTGATAAATTTACTTATGATGCGATTGCTATTTCTAAAACTAATAATGTTGATTTAATCTATGAAGTTAAATACTCTAAAAATATATTTGATACAAAGAAATTTGAATATATTATAGAAAGATTATATGAAAAAGGACTTAAATATGAAAATTTAAAACATCGAAATTTTAAGTGTCTTTTAGTAATTATAGTTTCTAAAGACCATCTAGAAAACTTACAAAAACGGGGGGAACAAATCCTTAAAAATCTTACTTTTCATTCTAAAGTTACTATTCAATACATTAACTTAGAAGATTTATTAGCCAAAAAAATTAACTGACACTCTCTCAGTTAATTTTTTTATATTTTATTCGAATTCAATCGTTGCTGGTGGTTTAGAAGTTATATCATAGACAACACGATTAACATTAGCAACTTCATTGACAATTCTTTTAGAAACTATTTCTAAAACATCATATGGAATTTTTGAGAAATTGGCTGTCATGAAATCATCGGTTTCAACGGCCCTTAAAGCAATCGTATAATCATAAGTCCGACTATCTCCCATTACTCCTACAGATTTTAAATTAGTAAGAACAGCAAAATATTGATTAATATTTTTATCTAAACCATGATTTTTAATCTCTTCTCTAAAGATAAAATCGGCATCTTTTAAAATATTTAATTTTTCTTCCGTAATATCTCCAATAATACGAATAGCAAGACCAGGACCCGGGAATGGTTGACGATTTACAAGGTCATTAGATAAACCTAATTCTCTTCCAACTTTCCGAACTTCATCTTTAAATAAATCGCGAAGTGGTTCAATAATTTCTTTAAAATCAACATGATCAGGAAGTCCACCAACGTTATGATGACTTTTGATAACAGAACTTTTACCAAGACCACTTTCAATTACATCAGGGTATATTGTTCCTTGAACTAAATAATCAACTTTTCCAATTTTTGAGGCTTCGTTTTCAAACACCCGAATAAATTCTTCACCAATAATTTTTCTTTTTAATTCCGGTTCAAAAACATTCTCTAACCGTTTTAAAAACCTTTCTTTAGCATCTATTTTTATAAAGTTAACATCACTTCTATTAGCAAACATTGCTTCAACTTCTTCGGCTTCATTTTTTCTAAGTAAGCCATGATCAACAAAAATACAAGTTAAATTAGCCCCAACAGCCTCAGCCAGTAAAGAAGCAGCAACACTTGAGTCAACGCCACCAGATAAGGCACATAATACTTTTTTATTACCAATTTTTTCTTTTAATTCTTTAACTTTTAAATCTTTAAAATAATCCATTTTCCAAAGACCATGACAAGAACAAATATCTAAAAAGTTTTTAATAATCAAATGACCATTTAAGGTATGATTTACTTCAGGATGAAATTGTACTCCATAAAAGTTTTTGGAAGTATTAGCAAAACCTGCTATTTTACAATTTTTAGTAGAAGCAATTTTTTGAAAACCACTTGGAAGACTATCAACATAATCCGTATGACTCATTAAACAAATATTATTATTTTCTAAGCCTTGAAATAATTTAGAATTAGTATCAAGTTCAACATCCATTTGTCCATATTCTCTTTTTAAAGCCTTTTTAACAACACCACCTAAAGTATTAGCCATCAATTGCATACCATAGCAAATTCCAAGAATTGGTATTCCTAATTCAAAAATTTTCGTATCACAAGTTGGAGCATCTTTTTCATAAATACTAGCAGGACCTCCAGTAAAGATAATGCCTTTGGGATTTAATTCTTTAATTTTTTCAATCGTAATAGTATGAGGATGAACCTCACTATAAACATTTTGTTCTCTAACCCTTCTTGCTATTAACTGATTATATTGTCCACCAAAATCAATAATTAATATCTTTTCTTCCATATAAACTCCTTAATTATTCCATATTCTTTGTCAGAACATCATGGGCTCCACCTTCGCGAATACTAACACTTGAAACCATTGTAAGACGGGCTTTTTCATGTAATTCTTTAATCGTAATTGCTCCACAGTTACACATTGTTGATTTTACTTTTTCCAAAGTCACATTTAAATTTTCTTTTAAAGTACCAGCATAAGGAATATAAGAGTCTACTCCCTCTTCAAAAGTTAACTTCGTTTTATTACCACCTAAATCATATCGTTGCCAATTTCTTGCTCGGTTAGAACCCTCTCCCCAATACTCTTTATAAAATGAACCATTCTTTTTAACAATTTTCGTAGGACTTTCATCAAAACGAGCAAAATATCTCCCCATCATAACAAAGTCGGCTCCCATAGCAAGTGCTAAAGTAATATGATAATCATGAACTATACCCCCATCTGAACAAACAGGAATATAAATACCCGTTTTCTCATAATACTCATCTCTTGCCTTAACAACATCCATTAAAGCACTGGCTTGACCTCTACCAATCCCTTTTGTTTCTCTCGTAATACAAATAGAGCCTCCCCCTACTCCTACTTTAATAAAATCAGCACCGGCTTCGGCTAAATAATTAAAGCCCTCCCGGTCAACAACATTTCCAGCCCCTATTTTAACCTTATCACCATACTCTTTTCTTACAAAATCAATTGTTTCCTTTTGCCAAATAGAAAAACCATCAGATGAGTCAATGCATAAAACATCACATCCTGCAGCAAGTAATGCTGGTATTCTTTCTTTATAATCTCTCGTGTTAATTCCGGCACCTACTATATAACGTTTCTCAGCATCTAAAAGGGAATTAGCATTATTTTTTCTATCATCATAATCTTTTCTAAAAACTAAATATTTTAATTTCAAATTTTTATCTAAAACTGGTAAACAACTTATTTTATTTTCCCATATTTTATCATTGGCTTCTTTTAAAGTAATCCCTTCATAGGCATAAACTAAATTTTCTCTTTTAGTCATGAATTTATCAATCGCTTCATCTAAATTATCTCTTGACAAACGATAGTCTTTATCCGTAACTAAGCCTAAAAAAGTTCCATTTTCTGTCCCATCATCCGTAACCATAACTGTTGAATGTCCTGTTTTTTCAATTAAATCAACAACTTCTTTTAAAGTAGCACTAGGTAAAACATTAGAGTCACTTACAACAAAACCGGCTTTACTTTTTTTAACATTATGAACCATCTTGGCTTGATCTTCAATACTTTGAGAACCATATATAAAAGCAACTCCTCCCTCTCTTGCTAAAGCAACTCCCATCTTCTCTCCAGAAACTGATTGCATAATTGCTGATACCATAGGTACATTAAGACTAATATCTGCCGTTTCTCCTTTTTTAAACTTAACAAGTGGTGTCTTTAAAGAGACATTTTCTGGAATACATTCCTTTGTAGTTAAATTTGGTAGTAATAAAAACTCACTAAAAGTTCTTGAAATATCTGGTAAAATAATACTCATTTTCTTCCTCCTAATATGTATTGATATTATATATTTTTTACAAGATTTTTACAAGTCTTTTTCCAAATAATTTATCTAAATTTAAAAACAAGTTTAATTTATTTCTTTAAACTTGTTTCTATTTTTTCAATAATAAAATTCTTATTTTTATATTTTAATTCAATTTTCTTAAATCCAGTATATTCATAAATATTACTATCATCAATTAATTTTTCAAGAGCAAAAACAATCGTTACTTTATCTTCATCAATATTAGTATAAACAACATTATGTCTTAAAGACTGATAAGAAAATTCCGTAAAAGTTAAAACTACCTTATCTAAATCTTTATATAATCTTGTTTTATCATCATCAGTATAATTTCGATTAAATTTCAAATCTATATCATCAATATCTAAGTAATTATGAAAATATTCTTTTAAAGTATCATAACTCATTTCCATTTTACTAACTAAACATTTTTCTTCCTCTTCTGGACAAACAATATAATCAGGATTAGCCCCCCAGATAAAATAAGTAGCAAATTTTAACTTTTCACTTTCCGTAATTTTTTCTCTATCAAAATTATCAAAATTATAAATAACTGAACGAGCATTTTTAATAAAATTATCTATCATTTCGGAAGTTATCTTATAATCTTTCTTGATATAATCTTTACAAACTACTTGAAGATTTAATTCCTCATCTTTTTTTAAATAATTATTATAAAGAAGAAATATTAAGAAAAGTAAGGCTATAAAAATTACAATTGTAAATAAAATACTAACAACACTTTGAATTTTAGCATTTATATCATTATTATTTAAAACTTCTGACTGTTTAGTTGCTTCTTTTTCTTTCTCTTCTTTTTCTTCTATTTCTTTTTTCTCTATATTTTTTTCTGTTTTTCTAGGCGCTTTAATATTTTCTTGAAGATTTTTCTTAGTTTTAGTCTCTTTATTATCTTTTTTTAATTCCATCTTTTTACTTTCACTAGTATTAGTATCAATGCCATCTAAAATTTTTTTTGGTTTCAAAGAAGAATTAGAAGTCTTTTTATTCGTGCTTTTCTTACTCATCTTATCCTCCATTATTCTTCTTCAATTTTAAATTCTTCTAAAGTTCCATCTTCTTTTAATATCTTATTAACAGCATCAGTTGCATTTTTTAATTTACTATCGCATACTTTAGCAACCATACAGGCTTCATTAAATTTATTAATAGCATCATCAAGAGGTACTTCTCCGGTTTCTAATTCTTTAACAATAGTTTCTAATTTTTTAATATTTTCTTCAAAACTTAATTCTTTTTCAACTGCTTTCATCTTTCCTCCTTAATTATTTTTTTTCTTTTTACTTTTTACTTTTTCTTTGATAATTTCCATTTCTTCATATTCTATTTCAATATCAGGTAAATAGCCATCTAATTTAAATATTTCTATAATATTTTTTAATTCATCTAAATTACTAACAATCACTTCTAAATTTAATATAGCATCAAGAAATTTATTTTCATCAAAAGCATCTTCCTTTTTAACCTTAAAAATAATTCTTACAGCAAAATCAAGACTTTCTAAATGATATTCATATTTCTTGAAAGTATCGTCTTTTTCTTCTTTATTTGGATATTTCTTCGTAATCTTTATTTCATTTTTTGAAGTTGAAATACTTGTTGCTATTTTTCTTGGAAAATCATTTTCTATTTGATATATATCTTCTAGAAGAACTTCAAAAGATGTATTATAAGTAACAATTTTTAATAAATTATCTTCTGGTTCTAAAACTAGTTCATAGGCTTTTTGTTCTTTATTACCATTAGTTGTAATAGCCAAAATATCTATATAAGAATTTCTCATCCTAATATTAGAAACGGTTATCTTTAAAATATCATTATCAATTAAAGAAAAAAGATTAATTAATAATTTTTTAAGCGAAATACCATTGGTTTTTAATTCTTGTAATTTAGCCATATTTATAGAACTAAAATCTACTTTTTGCTTTTTTTCTTCAATTTTTTTAACTTTAAAATAATCAACATCATTTAAAATACTACCATGAGGTACAACTAAAGCATGAAGGGTTCTTTGTAAATTTTCTAAATCATTTATT
Source organism: uncultured Bacilli bacterium (assembly GCA_947630205.1). GTDB lineage: Bacteria > Bacillota_I > Bacilli_A > RF39 > UBA660 > RUG591. The sequence continues at coordinate 1,112 of CANRGW010000052.1, read as the reverse complement.
CCACTTCCAAGATTAAGCATAATAGTCATGAATTCTTCTTCATTAAACTTTTCATTTACCATTATTTGAATTAAAGAATTAAGACGAAGATTTTGAAAAATATATTCATAAATATATGTGTCATCAGCATCTTTTAAATACTTATTGCCTTTGGTAGTATATTTTTTAGAAATAGAAACATCATTATCTAAATCTTTAATAATACGGTACTTTATTATAGGGTTATTATTATTTATACTATATACATCATAATTTAAAGACTCATTACTACTTACTTCAAGTGTATCATTAAAAGGGTCTATAAAAACATTATATTCTTTTCTTTCATATCCTGCATATACAATAACACCAAGATATAAACCTCTAAAATCATCAATATCATTAATTCTAATTTCATCTATTTTGCCTTTTAGAGAAGAATTATCCCTTAATGGAAAAAGATTTTCTAAAAGAGTATCTATATCAAGATGATATTTTTTAGAAAGAGTTGATATTTTATTTGCTATAAGCATCTTTCTACTTACTAATTTACTCATAAGTCTTTAAGACCTCACTTTCCAAATATCCATCACTTACTTTACTAATAATTTTATCGCCTTTTTTAACATCATTTTTGGATATTATTGTTTTATCTTTAAAAGTTGTAATTGAATAACCTCTTTTTAAAGTAGTAATAGGATTTAATACTTCAACTTTATTTAATAGATTAGTATACTCATTTTTCTTAGCAAGTAAATACTTTTCTAAAGAATTTTTCATTCTTTTTACTAAATCATTATATAAATAAATATTTGGTGTAATTAAAGTCTCAGGATTTTTAAAAACAAAACTTGATTTTAAAATATTTAAATTATTATTTTTAGTATCAAGATAACTTTTCATGTTATTAATTAATTTCTCATATAAAATATCAAACATTTGTTCTTTAATTTCATACATTCTTTTAGGATTTTTAAAAATAGAACTTGCTTTTAAACTATTTAATTTTTCTTGATATAAATTAATTAAATGATAAAGTGATTTATAAAGTCTGATGGTAACTTGATTTAAGTAATTAGAAACATCACTCATATTCGGAACAGCCATTTCAGCAGCCCCGGTTGGAGTTGGAG